>CBFDAY010000281.1:0-4300 GCA_965602895.1 uncultured bacterium | reverse complement strand
CTGTCAGCAGGCGTCTCAGTATTGGCACAGGCGAATGCAGTTCCACAAACGGTACTTCAATTGCTGGGGTAAGTTTGGCCTAGAGGCCCAATTGGGGAGTGAGTCCACATGGATAATCATTCAAGTCGGCATCCCCAGGGAGGTGTAACCTAAAATGGGCATGAGAATCGATCAGGCAGGCTACCCAGGCCTTGACCCGGCTGCTGGAACTACATCGTCCGGTACCAATACCGCTCGTCGAGTAGAAGTCAGCAGCACACCAGCTACGCCTCAGCGTGTGTCCGTTGAATCGCAAACGCTTGCTGTGGCCGATGCTATCGAAATGGACGCCGCTGAGTTGGAGAGCACTCTTGAGGAAATCAACAGCTACCTGAACGAAATCGGAAGCAGTCTCTCGTTCATACGCGATGAGGCCAGCGGACGATCGGCCGTACAGGTGCTGGATGCGAACGGCAAGGTGATTCGCCAGATTCCTCCTCAGGAGTTGTTGGACGTTTATGCGAGAATTCGCAACATTGTCGGTATCCTCCTGGACGAAAACGGTTGATAAGGAGTGAGGCTCGGCCATGGGTGACAGGATAACCTTCTCCGGATTGTCTACGGGCATCGACTTTCAGGCCATCGTAGACGCGACGATCCTGGCGGAACAGCGGCGGATCGACCTGGTGATAGCCTCTCAGGCGGAAGAGACCGCGAGGCTCACGGCTGTACAGAGCTTCAACGGGCTTTTGCTTGGGCTGCTCACCTCGACCAATTCGCTGTCGGATCAGGACAACTTCCGGGTGCAGACCGTCACCTCGAGCCACGAGTCCCTCGCAACCGCATCAGTCACCGGCAATGCTGCCCTCGGCACTCACTCTCTTACGATCAACAGGCTGGCGCAGGCGCACCAGCTCGCCTCACAAGGTTTCGCCAACACAGACACGGTAAACATCGGGGTCGGCACGGTAAGCATCCAGGTCGGCTCCGGGGCGACGACCGTCATCGACATCGACACCGGCAACAACACTCTTGGCGGTCTCAGAGACGCGATCAACAACTCCGACGCCGACGTCACGGCCACCATCATCAACGACGGCAGCGCCTCGAATCCTTACAGACTGCTGCTCACCGCCAACCAGACCGGCGCCGCCAACACCATAGATATGACCGTAGCCCTCGCGGGCGGTACCACGCCCGATTTTGCGAACAACGCCATCGACTCGGTCGAGGTCGGGCCGAGCAACAGCTCCTCCTACACCGGGACCGCGTCGGCCCTCGGGGCGTACACGGGCAATCAGAACCAGACCTTTATCGTCGAGATCATGTCCGACGGCGCTGTCGGCGTGGCCACGTTCCGTTTCTCGACCGACGGCGGCCAGACCTTCGACGACAACGGCGGAGCCGGATTCCTTACTTCTGATCTCGGCACATTGCTGGAAGACGGCGTTTCCATGGCCTTCACCGACAGCGGGACGCTCACAACCGGCGACCGGTTCAACATCGATGTGTTCGTTCCGACCATACAGATGGCGCAGGACGCTTCCGTCACGCTGGGGAGTGCCTCGGGCGGCGGAGCGCCCATTACGATCGTGTCGGAGAGCAACATTCTCACGGAGATTATCCCGGGCGTAACGCTCAACTTGGTCGGCGCGGATTCCTCGACGACCGTCAGGATCTCCGTGGGAAACGACACCGAGGTCGTTCGCTCGGCCATCGAGGGTTTTGTCAGTTCCTACAACGCGGTGATAGATTTTCTCAACGACCAGCTTCGTTTCGATTCAGTCACGGAGAATGGCGGCATACTGCTCGGCGACTCGCTGCTGGTGACCGTGCAGAACGACCTGCGGCGGATCACGACCGACGTCATCGCCGGTTTGCCGACCGATATGAACCGCCTGTCGGCGATAGGGATAACGTCGGTTCCCGAGACGGGGCGGCTGGTCATCGATTCGAGCAAGCTGTCGGTTGCGCTCAGTTCGGACCTGCAGGGCGTCGCCGACCTGTTCTCGACGAGTTCCACGACGACCAATCCCGACATCACGTTTCTCAACTCGACGGAGAAGACCGTGCTGACCGGCGACGGGTTCACTGTCGACATCACGAGCGCGGCCACGAAGGGAACGCTCACGGGCGCGCCGATCGGCGGATTCCCGCTGACGCTTACGAGTGCGGACAATGAAATCCGCCTGATCGTGGACGGCAAGGAAAGCTCGGTCTTGAACCTGGCCGCGCGCACGTATGCCGACGGCGACGAGCTCGCGACCGAGATACAGGCCAAGCTCAACGCCGATTCCGCGTTGGCCGGCAGAGGCGTCTCGGTAGAGTTCACCGGTGGAGGGCTGGTTTTCACGTCGTCCAGCTACGGTTCGTCATCCGAGGTCCAACTCGGCGCCGAGCCGGAAAACAGCGCCTTCGGGGTGCTCGGCCTGACGGGCGCGACCTCGACCGCCGGCCAGGACGTGGCCGGAACGATCAACGGCGAGAGCGCGACGGGCAGCGGGCAGATGCTCACGGGCGACTCGGGTAACCCGACGTCGGACGGCCTTGCCCTTTTGATCACGCTGACTCCGGCCGAGGTCAATCCTTCGGGACCCGAGGGCGTCGTGACGCTCATCGACGGCATTGGGGCCCGTGTGGGTGACCGCCTGGATGCGCTGACCGATCCGATCGACGGCCGGATGGTAAATCGCACCGATACGCTCACGCGGAAGATAGAGGATCTCAAGGCCGAGATACAGAGGATGGAGGAGCTGCTTGAGAAAAAGAGGCTCTCGCTGCTGGAGGAATTCGCGCGGCTGGAGGCTTCGCTGGCGCTGCTCAGTTCGCAGGGCGATTTCCTCATCCAGCAGCTCGCCAGTCTGCCTCGAATAGATACGTTTACGAGAAAAAATAATTAGCCTTGAGTCAGGAGGTACCGGATAGATGTCAGAGCAGCGCAGCGGCGATATCGTCACCGAAAAGGCGGCCAGGCGTTACCGCGAGGAGCACGTCAGCGGCCTCAGCCAGAAAAAGCTCATACTCATGCTTTACGACGGTGCGATCAAGTTCGCCGCCGAGGCCAAGGACGCCATCGGGGAAAAGGATTTTGTCCGCAGCTATAAGTCGATCGTGAAAGCGCGCGACGTCGTCACGGAACTGCTTTGCATCCTGAACATCGAGCAGGGCGGAGATGTGGCCGTGAATCTTCAGCGTCTGTACATCTACGTTATCGGCCGTCTGACAGAAGCTAATTTTACCCACGAGATCCCGCTCCTGGACAACGTGCTGACCATTTTGGATGACCTGAGGTCCGCCTGGGCCGAGATCGATTTTGAGAAAGCCCTGGCAGACGGCGTTCCCGACAACGGCAACAACGGCACGGCGCCAAGGCCGCCGGCATCCCACCAGAGTGACGAGAATTCCCGTATCCTTTCCGTAACCATCTGAGCCGGGCGCCCGCGGGCTGGAATCCAGAAACATGATTCATTATGTCAGCGGCGACTCGCCGCCGGGCGAACACGAGGTTCGCCCCTACGGAATCCGTGTTAATCCGCAATCGCCTGAGGGACTGTCCCAGAATTACGGAATCCTGCTCTGCAGGATTCGTAGATTCGGGACTGTCCCCTTGTGTGCGACGCTCAGATGTGCCGGGCACGGCGGTGGGAGGAAAGCGCCTGCCTGGCGTGCATGCTTGTCGCCGCGGCGAGCGGCCGAAGGCGCTCGTGAGCGGCCGCGAGCCGGCGCCTGATCGCGCTTGCCGATTTCAGAGTTTTTTCCATTGTGCCGAAAAGCTCTTCGCTGCTGAGTCCGTCTTTCAGAGACACCACGCAATCTTCCTGGTCGCAAATGCGCATGTATTCGCGAATCTTCGGCTGGGTGGCCAGAGCGATCGTTGGCGCGCCGCCCATTGTCGACAGGATAGCCATGTGCATCCTGCACGTTATGACAAGATCGAAATAGCGGCATATTCCCTTGATCTCCGCCGGCGAAAGATCGCTGTCGAGAAGAGGGATGATCCTGCGGTCCCCGCCGAGGAATTCAATGAATTGCTCGGCGACGTCATAATCGCGGCATCCGCAGATGCCGCCGCGGCGGTTCCCGATGAGCACCGCGACCTGCGCCTCGGGGCGCCGCTGGAGGAACATGCGCACGGCGCCGGCCAGGCACTCGATGTGTCCGCTGTCCGAACCCTGAAAAACGGACGGAACGACCGCGATCCTGATTCCTCCGTCTTCCGCCAGGCCCAGCCTTCTCAGCAGCGCCCCGGCCTCCTGCTCGCCGATTGCCCGTTGTCCTATCGCCATGTCCGGCACGAGCGGGCACCGCTCGGGCGAGAGCC
>CBFDAY010000280.1:0-4342 GCA_965602895.1 uncultured bacterium | reverse complement strand
TCCTGAGTGGTATTGAAAAAAGCGCGGCCCAATCAGTTCAATACCGGCCTCCCAGACACTCTCGCCCGCCAAGGCCATCTTCGCGCCGGAGGCCTCTTTGGCGAAAATGTCCTGCAGAAATCCCGCCATGCGCTATGCGCATGACTTAACACCTGCACACCAGGATGCCATCTGGAAAATAGGGGGACAGGGAATCTGTCCCCCTATTCCTTGTTAACGCTCACTCTAAATGGATTCTCAATCTGTCTTAGCGCAGGTTCATTTTTCGGTCGCTTTGACCCGCTCCTCCTGCGACATCCCGGCCAGGCGCTCGACCTTTTTCACATCCAGTCCCAGCCCCTCGGCCACGCGGCGGCCGTATTCCGGGTCGGCCTTGTGGAAGAGTGCCGTCTGGCGCAACTGAATGCGTTTTTGTGCGTTCCCCAAGTGGTCGACGACGTTGCCTATGAGATGATCCCGATCCTCATCGGTCATGACGTCGCGATACAGGTTTCCGGCCTGCACAAAGTCATCGTTGGGATGCGCGTAAGGGTGTCGGGCCGCTTCGCCGGAAACCTCAAAGGGCGGTTCCAGCGCATCCGAATCCGGCGCGGGACCTCCCACGCTGTTTGGCCAGTAATTGGATCCGCCGCCTCCGTTGGCATCAAACCGCATGAAGCCGTCACGCTGATAACTATTCTCCGGCGCGTTTTTTGGAGCGTTCACGGGCAGCAGGTGATAGTTGGAACCCAGGCGGTGGATGTGGGTGTCGTGATACGAGAATACGCGCGCCTGGAGCATCTTGTCCGGCGAGATGGCGATACCGGGCACCACGTTACCGGGGCAGAAGGCGGCCTGCTCTACTTCTGCATAGTAATTAACCGGGTTGCGGTCAAGAACGAGTTTACCCACCTTGATGGGCGGGAAATCTGCATGGGGCCAGACTTTTGTGATATCGAAAATGTCGAAGCGATAGTCCTTGGCCTGTTCCGGTGTCATGATCTGCATCTCGAGTGTCCAGGATGGGTAATCACCCCGCTCAATGGCGTCATACAGGTCTCTGGTGGCGTGATTGGGATCCTCGCCCGAGATACGCGTTGCCTCTTCCCTGGTAAGGTTCTTTATTCCCTGGTCGGCCATGAAGTGATACTGCACCCAGAAGTATTCACCTTTCTTGTTATACCACTTGAAGGTGTGGCTGCTGTAGCCGTTCATATGCCGAAAGGTAGCCGGTGTGCCCCGGTCGGAGAAGAGAATGGTCACCTGATGAATCGATTCCGGCGTCAGGGACAGGAAGTCCCAGAACATGTCCGGGTCGGGGAGATTGGTCGCCGGGTGGCGTTTTTGAGTATGGATGAAGTCGGGGAACTTGAGCGGATCCCGGATAAAGAAGACCGGGGTGTTGTTCCCCACCATATCGTAGTTGCCTTCCTCGGTGTAGAACTTGACCGCGAAGCCGCGGGGGTCTCGAGCGGCGTCGGCCGACCCCTTTTCGCCGCCCACCGTGGAGAAACGGACAAAGGCCTCGGTTCGCTTACCGACTTCTGAAAGAAACTTGGCTTTGGTGTATCCGGTTACGTCTGCGGTGACCTCGAAATAGCCGCCCGCTCCCGCCCCCTTGGCGTGTACCACACGTTCGGGGATGCGTTCACGATCGAAATGGGCCAGCTTTTCAAGGAGGTGGACATCCTGCATCAGGGCCGGGCCGCGGGCCCCGGCGGTCATCGTGTTCTGGTCGTCACCGACCGGGATCCCAAATGCGGTGGTTAACGTGTTGCCCGCCCTATCCTTCTTCTTCCCCTTTTTTCCTTTACTCATCATCAGCTCCTCCTTCCCGGATCTTTTATTTATTCAAGATATGTTTGGCTCAACTCATGAAAAACGCTCCTGCGCCGCTCCATTATTATGTAAGAATAATTCTTATCTGGCAAGTATCCTCTTTGCGTCCTCAGCTCCTGTCAATGTGTCGTCGCCACCACGCATGAACACAAGATGCCGCCATGTGCCAATGCGAATGGCCATGATTGTCGAGCGGGTTCTCAACTCCCATCCGCAGCCCGCTTTTTGCGGCATATTCGTGTATAATTGATCCGTCGGGTGTGAACCTCTACGAAAAGGGGGGTGTCTATGACGGCGTTCGGTCAATTCGCGGAAAAGATAATCGGCAACATCGAAAATGTAGTCGTCGGCAAAAGGGGCGTCATCAGGCTGCTTGCGGTGGGGGCCCTGTGCGAAGGACACGTTCTCATCGAGGACGTGCCCGGCGTGGCCAAGACGATGCTCGTCAACGCGCTCGCCATCTCGCTGGGCTGCAAATTCACGCGCATACAGTGCACGCCCGACCTCTTGCCCACCGACGTCACGGGCGTCACCATCTTCAACCAGCAGAAATCGGAATTCGAGTTCCATCCCGGCCCTATCTTCAGCCAGCTCATCCTCGCCGACGAGATCAACCGCGCCACCCCGCGCACGCAGTCGGCCCTTTTGGAGGCGATGGCCGAAAAACAGGTGACCGTCGACGGCGTCACGCGCCCGATGAGCCGCCCATTCATGGTCGTCGCCACGCAGAACCCCATCGAGCACGAGGGCACTTTCCCGCTGCCCGAGGCGCAGCTCGACCGGTTCCTCATGAAGATCGCGGTCGGCTATCCCTCGATCGAGCACGAGAAAGTGATTCTTGAAAAGCAGCGCGAGAGCCACCCGATCCACTCGCTCGGAGCGGTCGGCTCGGCCGATGAGCTTTTGCAAATGCAGGGGCTGATAAAGAAGGTTCAGGTCCACGACTCCATTCGGGATTATATTTTGAAAATCGTTGACGCGACGCGCAAGCATCCCGACCTCGCGCTCGGCGCCAGCCCCAGGGGTTCGCTCAACCTGTTCCGCGCCTCGCAGGCGCTGGCCGCTCTCGACGGGAGGGACTACGCGATCCCCGACGACGTGAAGATGCTCGCGCCGGCGCTGCTCTCGCATCGGCTCATCGTGATGCCCGAGGCCAGGCTCAAGCGCCGCACCCCGCGAAACCTGCTGGAGGAAATCCTCAACAAAGTGCCCGCCCCCGTGGACAGGCCCAACTGGAGGTCCGCGCAGCCTTGAGCGAGGCAAAAGAGAAAGAGGCCCGGCAGGCCGCCAAATGGAGCCGGAAACAGAACCTGAAATGGATCGGCGGCGCGGCTGTGTTGCTGCTACTCGCCTACGCCACGGGCTCGGGCTTCGTCGTCTATTCGCTCTATGCCGTCCTCCTCGTCATGCTTCTTTCGCGCCTGACCACCGAGATATGCCTGAGGGGATTCGACTGCGAGCGCGAGGTCAGCCGCCTCGAGGTCGCCATCGGCGAGAGCGTCGAGGTGATACTCACCATCAGGAACAAGGGGTTCCTGCCGATCCCGTGGGTGCTCGTCGAGGATTTGCTTCCCGACAAGATGCCCGTCACGGGCGAACACACGAAGCTGCTCACCCTCATGCCCGGGAAAGAGGAAAATCTGCTGTACCAGGTCGTCCTCAACCGCAGGGGCTACCACCAGATGGGGCCGGTCCTGATCGAGGCGGGAGACCTCTTCGGCTTTTTCAGGAGATACAAGGCCGGGCCCGCGAAGGAATACATCACGGTCTACCCGTCGGTGCAACACATATTGGAATACGACATCGCCACGCGCCGCCCGCTCGGAACGGTCAAGGTCTCGAACAGGATATTCGAGGACCCGAGCCGGATCGTCGGCGTGAGGGAATATATGCCGGGCGACCCGCTCAACCGAATCCATTGGAAAACCTCGGCGCGCACCGGCGTGCTGCAGAGCAAGATTTTCGAGCCGTCGAGGGTGATCGGCGCGACGGTCGTGCTCGATTTCCACAAGAACGGCTTTCGAGGCCCCGAAGGCAGGGAGCGCGGCGAGATGGCGGTCACGGTCGCCGCATCGCTCGCCAACTACATCGCGAACGCAAACGAGCAGGTCGGGCTGCTCTCCAACGGCCGTGATCCCGCCGAAGTCGCCACATGGCACTCACATCCGCTGCTCGGCATGATACGCGAGCAAGTCGTCGGAAAGGCGCGGCGTCGCGAGAAATCCGAAAGGCTCGCGCCCCTGATGGTGCCCATGCGCAAGAGCGCCGAGCAGGGCCGCCGCATCCTCGAAACGCTGGCGCGCGTGGACTACACCGACGGCCCGACAATCGAGCGGGTGCTGCAGTATTCGATTCAGCATCTGACGCGCGACGCGACTATACTGCTCGTCACGTCCGAAGTGAGCGATGACTTGGCCGTCACGCTCAGCATCATGAAAGAGTCCGGCTACTGGATGAGCGTGTTCCTCGTCAACAACGAGCGGGGCTACTTCTCCGCCGTCGAGCGCCTCGCGGCCCACTCCAT
>CBFDAY010000279.1:0-4349 GCA_965602895.1 uncultured bacterium | reverse complement strand
ATCGGAAGCCATAACAGGTTGTCGGGTATCAATCTGCGACTACATGTTTCGCCAAAAATATCATCTCACATTATATCACAGATGCTCTGAGCCAACAAAGTATATTTCCATTCTCATTGAATTCTCATTTTGATAGTGCTAGAATTACGCCTGTCGGCACATGGCCCATATGCCGGAACCCGGAGAATTCAGGGCATGGCTGGGGCCACCCGCTGAGCCGACGGTGTTCTCGCGTTTCGGGGAATGCCGAAAGGAGGATTTGCCGTGACGACAATGAAGAAAGTCGAGGCAAGAATCAGGGAAACCATGAAAAGCAAAGACCGGGAGCGGCTCTCGGCATTGAGAATGATAAAGGCGGAGTTGCTGCTCAAGGACAAGGAATCCGAAAAGGGCCTTGACGACAACCCGGCCGAACAGGCGCTCCTGAAAATGTACAATAAATACAAAAAGGCGAAAGAGGAATATATCTCGCTGGGCAAACAGGAAGAAGCCGACCGCTACTCGCGCGACCTCGAGGTCATCGAGGGCTTTATGTCGACCCCGATGATGAGCGAGGACCAGATCAAACAGGCTCTTGAAGAAGTGACGACCGAGCTAGAGGCGAGCGATCCCAAGGATTTCGGCAGGGTCATGAAAGCATTCATGTCCGCACACTCCAACGCCGACGGCAAGGTCGTCTCGTCGCTGCTCAAGGAATTGCTGAATAAATAGGTCTCCGGAAAATCTTTGAAAACCCATATCGCCCACGATGAGCAACGACGTCGATAAAACTTACCAGCGAGCGCTCTATAAGGCCGCCGGATATTCCGATAAGGACCTGAAAAAGCCCCTCATAGCGGTGGCCAACTCGTGGACGGAGCTCAACCCCGGGCACCGCCACCTCAGGGAAACCGCCGAGCGGGTCAAAGAAGGTATTTGGGAAGCCGGAGGCATGCCGGGCGAATTCAACACGATTGCACCGTGCGACGGCATCGCCCAGGGCCGAGGGATGCACTACGTGCTGCCGTCGCGGGACATTGTCGCCGCATCGATCGAGCTTATGGCGGGAGCGCACCAGGTCGACGGCCTCGTGCTGATCGGCTCATGCGATAAAATCATCCCCGGAATGCTCATGGCCGCGCTGCGTCTCGATGTGCCGTCGATATTCATGACCGGCGGCGTGATGATGGCCCGAGGCGATACGGTCACATGCGACGTCAAAGAGGCCGTCGGAAAATTCACGGCCGGCAAAATCACACGAAAAAAACTCCGAGAGATCGAATCGACCGCGTGCGCGAGCGCCGGCGTCTGCAACATGATGGGAACCGCCGCTACCATGTGCTGCCTGCTCGAAGTGCTCGGCCTCGCGCTCCCAAGCACGGCGACTATATGCGCTGTCGATCCGGCCCGCGACCGCCTCGCGCGAGAGGCCGGAAAACGGATCGTCTCGCTCGTCAAAAAGAACACAAGGCCGTCAAGCCTGTTGTCGCGCGCATCTTTTGAAAACGCCATCCGCGCGCTGCTCTCGTTCGGCGGCTCCACGAACGCGTTGCTGCATCTGCCCGCAATCGCAGCGGAACTCGGCATCGAGATTGCCCTGGATGACTTCGACTCGCTCAGCCGCTCGACACCGCTGCTGTGTAAATTCAAGCCGGCGTCGGACTTCAACCTGCTCGACTTCCACGAGGCCGGCGGAGTGCCCGCGCTTATGCGAGAACTGGCTCCCCTCCTCGTTCTCGACCGGATGACCGTCTCCGGCAAATCGCTCGGGCAAATCGCTCGCTCCTCCATGGTTCGAAGGCGGGAGGTAATCGCCCCACTCGACAGGCCGCTTGCCGCCGAAGGAGGCATCGCGGTCCTACGCGGAAACCTTGCGCCCGGCGGCGCCGTCGTCAAGACCAGCGGCGTCAACGATAAGATGATGATCCACAAGGGACCCGCCGTCGTCTTCGACAGCGAGGAGGACGTGCGCGACCGATTGACGCAACGCAGGGTGAAACCCGGCAGCGTGCTCGTCATCCGCCACGAGGGACCGAAGGGCGGCCCCGGCATGCGCGAGATGTCCATCCCGGCGGCGATGCTCGTCGGCATGGGCCTCGGCGACTCGGTAGCTATGGTGACCGACGGCAGATACTCGGGCGCGACGAGAGGACCGTGCATCGGCCATGTATGCCCGGAGGCGGCGGACGGAGGACCGCTCGCAATTGTCAAAGACGGCGACATGATCGAATATGACATTCCAAAGCGGAAGCTGAAGATATGTCTTACGAAATCCGAAATTGCAAAAAGACTGAAAAATTGGAACCCGCCCGAGCCGAAAATCGACAAGGGGTTTCTAGGCATTTATCGGCGGATAGTCGGCGACGCCTCGGAAGGCGCGCGGCTCGGCGGTCCGGATTCCACAAGGAGGCGCTCAAGATGAGACTCACCGGCGGCGAGATCGTTGTCGAATACCTTGTGAAGGAAAAAGTGCCTTATGCTGCAGGCATCCCCGGGCATGGCTGCCTCGGGCTCGTCGACGCGCTGATGAAAAGGAAAAGCGATATCTCCGTGCTTCAGGTCCGGCAGGAAATGAGCGCGGTACATCTGGCCGACGGATATTACCGGATGACGGGCAAGCCGCTGGCGGTGTTTACATCCATCGGGCCGGGCGCGATCAATACCGCAATCGGACTCGCGACCGCATACGTCGACTCGACCGCCGTGCTCGCCCTGACGGGCAACACGCACGTGCACATGTTCGGCCGCGGTGTGCTGCAAGAGATCGAGCGCACTCACAGCGCCAACTTCCCGCGAGTGCTGGAGCCCATCGTCAAGCGGTACTGGCAGGCGGTCAGCGTCGGGCAGTTGCCGCACATCATGCAGCGCGCCTTCAGCCAGATGCTCAGCGGCAGACGCGGGCCGGTGCTCATCGACCTGCCGATGGACGTGCAAGCCGACTCCGCCGACGTGAATATCCCGAACCCCGCCGACCGCAAGCCAGCCGCGCGAGTGAAGGCGGATCCCGCCTCCATCGAGGAAGCGGCCGCCCTGCTGAACTCGGCCAAGAGGCCGGTCATACTCGCGGGCGGCGGAGTGATCGCGGCGCAGGCGTGGGAGGAACTCAAGACGCTCGCCGAATACCTCGGCGCGGCGGTCGTCACGACGATGATGGGCAAGGGCTGCTTCCCCGAGAACCATCCGCAGTACGGCTGGCACGCGGGCAGCAAGGGAACCACCGTGGGCAACACGCTCTGCTCGAAGGCCGACGTGCTGCTGGCCGTCGGCTGCCGTTTCGCCGACGAGACGACGTCGTCCTACCGCCACGGCACAAGTTTTTCGATTCCGCCGACAAGATTGATCCATGCCGATATCGACGCCGCCGAGATCGGAAAGAACTACCCTGTCGAGGTCGGCATTGTAGGCGACGCCAAGAGCGTGCTCGCCGACCTGCTCAACGCCGTCGTGCAGTCCGCCCCGAAACGCGGCCGCAAGAAGGCGGAATACTTAAAAGAGATCCAAGCGCTGAGGAGGAAATGGCTGGCGACGGTATCGAAACTGCAGAACGCCAGGCGCACGCCGCCGACCATCTCTCGCGCGCTTAAAGAACTGCGCGAGGAGCTTCCCGAAGAGGCGATCGTGGCATGCTCCTCCGGCAACGTGCAGGCGCAGATACTGCAGGAGTTTCCGTTCACACAGCCGAAGACGCTCTTGACGACCGGCGGCTTCTCGACAATGGGCTGGGCGCTGCCCGCCGCATTGGGCGCGAAGCTGGCGTGTCCCGACGTGCCCGTTGTGGCCGCAGTAGGCGACGGCGATTTCATGATGACAATGCAGGAGATGGCGACCGCGGTTCAATATGATATTCCCGTCGTCGTGTTCCTCGTGAACAACTCCGGCTGGATCGCCATCAAAGACCTGCAGATGGCCGCCTACGGCGAGGACCACGGCTACGCGTGCGACTTCGAGAAGGACGGCAAGCCGTACTCGCCCGATTTCAAGAAAGTTGCCGAGGCGTTCGGCTGTCACGCCGAGCGGGCGACCAAGGCCGAACAGATACGGCCTGCCCTGAAGCGCGCCTTGAAAAGCGGCAAGCCCGCCGTCGTCGAGGTGAGCGTCAACCGCAAGTATCCGCACTCCGGCAGCCCCGCCGCAGGCTGGTGGGACGTACCCATCCCGACATATCTCAAAGACCGCCGCAAGGAATACGAAAAGGCACGCAGGGAAGAGATGCTGTAGCAGTAAAGACGCTCTCGCGTCGCCACTCGCGCGAAGGTGTTGTGTTTTTTCAAGAGCTGGCGCAGGGTGTTGTTACAGATTTCTTCTCACGAATGCGCCATCGAATTTGCCATAATGCAAAACCCGACCCTGTCAGCACACTTGACGCTCCC
>CBFDAY010000278.1:0-4372 GCA_965602895.1 uncultured bacterium | reverse complement strand
CCGTCGGCAGATTATGATCCTGCGAGCTTTTGACCCGGCTGCGGCGAGTCATTCGCACATAAGGGGACAGTCCCAAATCTACGGAGCCTGCAGAGCAGGATTCCGTAATTCTGGAACGCAACACCAGTCGCCGGTGACATAATTGTGTTCGCCCTTGAGGGCCGCGCGCGGAATTTACCTCCGCGGCCGAGCCTGCGGCGGCGCCATCTCTCGCAAAAACTTCCGGGCCGAGTACGGCTTGGGGTCTATTATTTCCTTGTATCGCCGCTCGCCAAGGGTAAGGCCATCCTTCTCGGGAAGCATTCCCTTCAAATCTATGACGGCCTCCACCCGCTCGCGCGACGGCGGATGCGTTATGGCCAGGGCTTTTACGAGATCGGGCATCTCCCGCTCTATTTCGAGCAGCTTTTGGGTGAGAGTCACAGCCGCGGAAGGATCGTAATCGAGGTCATAGATGTACAAAGTGCCATAGTGATCGGCCTCCAGCTCATCTTCCTGCCGCATTTTCAGAAACGCGACGCTCGTAGTGAAGAAAGATCCGGCCTCGAGAATCGTCTGGTCCGTTCCGCCGAGAAACTTCTTCACCCATGACACCAGCATCTGGCGTCCAAGGTTGCGGGCATAGTGCCGCTGGGAGACGTGCGCCACCTCGTGCGCAAGCACAGCCGCCAACTCGGCCTCATTGTCGAGCCGGTTGAGCATGCCCGTAGTTATGTATATCCTGCCGCCGGGAAGCGCAAACGCATTTATCATCCGGCCGTCCTCGATCACCCCGAAGCTGAACTCGGCGCCCCACGGGTTGTTCCGCTCGGCTATGCGGCGGCCTATCTCATCCACGTATACCGCGCGCCTGTCACCGGGCGGGATGAGCGTCATCTGCCTCTCCACCTGAGACGCGACCTTTTTGCCGACCTTGCTCTCGCGCTCAACGCTGACAAGGTGGAACCCGCTTGTTTGCACGTGCCGCACGAGGGAATACGGTATCCCTATCGCGAAAAAGGCGAGGAGGCAATATATGGCTGCCTTTGCGTAGGAGCGGTTGGGAGGGGCGGATATCAGCGATGCCGCCGAATCCACGGCGCGGTCTATTTTGTCAAGCAAACTCATCGTCCTGTCATCCGCCTACCATTGTAGCTTTTTCCCGTTGCGATAGTAAAGCAGGCCGATGACATGCATGGTGACGACGATAACGTAGAACTTGATTATCGGCTCGGCAATATAGCCCACTGCCGCCGCGAACCAGTCGACGGCGAGGACATCTTTCAATATGGCGAAAACGGTAAGCGACCCCCTGAGGAGCAGGAATATTATGGCCATCGCCATCAGATATTCGCGCCGTATTTTGCCTATGGACCGAAAAACGAAGATGGGGTTGACGGCCTTGGCGAAGTTTTTCGTCACGACCAGTATCATCAGGACCATGGGCATGTAGAACGCCGTTATCGAATACAGCAGCATCAGCATGACGAGGCTGGAAGTAGCGCCACCCATGGCATCTTCGCCGGGCGGTTTCCCCCTGGCGAACGCTTCCATTATGTCGAGAATAAACTGCATGTTTATCGATGCCGAATACACGAGGTAAGGCAGGAAAGCGATTGCCGATGCTGCAAGAACCTTCAGCAGGTCCTGCAGGTTCTCCTGCCACGACGTAAAAACCGGAAGGTCGGGGATGTGCTTGTTCCCCATCGCTGAGTTCTCGATTATTAACAATAGATAGCTGAAATACATCAGCCAAATGCTGATAATTGTAATCAGGATAAATATCCTGATAAAAAATCCAAGGCAACAAAAAAAATCGAAAGGCTTTGCAATCAGCATGGCTTTCCACACGAGCGGGCTGAACAGGATGGCCCCGGACAGGAATATCTGCGTGGCCAGCTTGTTTGCGACGGGGTACCTCAGAATATCCCCAAGCATATCGGACAGGCTTTTCTTTTCCTCAAGCTCCTCCACTAACTCCGGAGGCGGCTTGCGGGCAGGCAACTGGTCCGGGTAGGTGATCAAATCCTCCTCGGAGTATGATCCCTCGAAGTCTCTTCGGTGGTGGGGGGAAACGACATAATCATCGGGGGAAGGCTCCTTCCGGCGGCGGGCCTCTCGCGTGAGCGGCGGAACATTCACAGTGCGACCGCACGCCTTGCATTTGCCTTTTGCGCCCGCATGCTCGATGGGCACTTTCATCGCCTGTCCGCACTCGCAGCGGAAGCGAACGAATTTGCCGTCGAACTCGACGTCCATCAATCAACCCCGGTGTTTTCTTCGCTCGTCTCCACGAAGGGACAAGCCGCGTCTTTAGCGGGAATCACCAGCGTGCAAGGAGGAACCGGTTCTCGACACGGATACGGGCCTTGCCCTTCATGGACGCCGATTAACGGCGAACAGGCGGAGAGCTGTTTGGCTAAACCCCTTATCATTTCCGAAAGGCGCGCCACCGCAGAATCGACAGTGGCCCGTTTTTGAGTCGCCTCCCGCCTGGACGGCCCGGCCCAGATGGAAAGGGTATATCTCCCGAGGACGCAGTCGTACGTCATCCTAATACCGGTCTCGTGTTCAATACGATCCGACTCGGCCAGTCGTTCATGAAATGGAATGAACCTGGTGATGTCGCCGACGGAAAAAGTCACATAGGCGGTAGGAAGGAACTTTTCATTAGGCGGTCGGTCGAAGTGTCCCTCACAGCTATACACAGTTCCGATGTAATCAATCTTATTGAGGGCGCTAACAAGCGGCGCGATCCCGGGCTCGATGAAAGGAGTCAATTTCTCCGGCCTTTCAGCAAAGAGATGGATGAGCAAACGATGGGGACGACGCCGGCGCTATAGGCGGCGGCGCCTATTACATTCTACAGTCGGAAAGGGCGTTTTTTCAACTCTTGACGCAAGTCGCTCAGCTTCGCACCTGGAAGTGCAGGTGCGCTCCCCTGCCGACGTCGTGATAGATGCAGGTCTGATGACCGACTTTCTCATACGGGAAGAGGCGGTTTGCGGTGTCTCGGATTTGCCTGTGTTCCGCCGGACCGATGCCGCGCACGACGATGTCGCATCCGCGCCAGAACTGGTGAACGGATTTCCTCGTGGGATCGCCGGAATATATCGAGCGTTGTTCCTCTTCAGTCCGAAAAACTTCGGTCACTTCCGGAGATCGCCCATATTTGCGGAACACCCAGAGCGCGGCGAATGCGATCACCCTGAGCAGCCGTGGATGCAGGTCGGCTGAATACAATTCCCGCCGCTGCCTCTCCGTCTTGAATTTCAGCGGCAGTGTCTCGATTATTTCCTGCTGCATCATGTCCATCCCGTAAAGAACAGTGCGCGTGAATGTCGTACGAACGGCGCGGGCCTCAGAGGCGGGCGCGGCGGGACCGCCGGCTGTCGAACAGGAATAAGCATTCTATTTCCCGATCGACGCCGGGCGTCCCAGCTGCGCTGTCGCGGTTCGTGGCGGGTCACCGGGGATCGACCTACTCGTGGCGGTGCTTCCACCAGTTGCGGATGATATTGAAGGCTATGGAAATCAGCGTGGTCGAGGCGACGGCGATCACTTGCTCCTGTCCCTGAAGCTCCCTGACCGAGCCGGGCAGTCCGTATCCAATCACGGCCCCCACGGCGGCCGCGGGCCCCGTCGTACCAAGCGCTTGAAACCCTTTCTCGATAGCTTTCTTCGTATCAAATGCCAATTCTTGCCACCTCCTTCCCGAAGTATGCTCCATACATGGATGCGCATTATTCCTCGCTCATCCCGAAAACCTTTCAGGATCACAGACGTATTTTCATGAGCATCAGTATTATCCCAGCGAGATTTGCGATCACAAGCATGACCAGCGCCCAGAACATGTCGCTGATTTTGTCCACTTTCGTCTCGATCCTCGCGATGTGCGCGGCTTCGGCCTTGAGCGACACGCAGTGATCGATACGCTCGATGTTTTCTTCAAGCAGTCGTATCTGCTGCGAATGGGCCGCCCCCACCGGGCAGTCGCCGTTTGGCATCGTTGTCCCTCCGCGCTCTTTGTCGGCGTTTCAGCGATAGCTGGGCAGCCGATTCGGTAAGCGCCTGTCAGTACCCATAATATTTCAACCCATCGCTATCACAGCGAAACCCACCCTGCACCATCACTTCACTCCACGGCTCATATGTGACAACCAGTTCCGCTGCATCGGCAGCAGCAGTTTCATACTGTGCTGCATTGCGTACCGTTTTAAGGCTGTGTGTGCCTTGGTCATCCAGCTTATACCCGACATATTTGTCTTCTGAATGTAGTGGGTCGTATTCATTCGTGCCATCAAGCGTATCAACCTGTTCTTGTAGTAACGTCGCCATTTCACCAGAGTAATACCATGTTCCCGATGTCCATGCCGCCGGACTCCAGTCGAGT
>CBFDAY010000277.1:0-4382 GCA_965602895.1 uncultured bacterium | reverse complement strand
TCGATGATTCGGGCGTTGACCTCTCGCGCGCCGGCCCGCAAGTCGGGCCGGTTGAGGCACTCCACGACCTTTTTCGCCAAAGCTTCGGCGTCGCCGGGTGGAAAAAGAAACCCGTTTTCGCCGTCCCGGATCCATTCGCGGTTGGCCGGTATGTCGGCGACCACGGGGAACGCGCCGCATGCCATTGCCTCAAGCAAAGACACCGACGCCCCGTCGGAGAGCGCCGTGGAAACATATACCGAAGCCCCCCGCAAGTATCCGGGCATCCTATTATGCGGAATCGACCCGGAAAATCTCACCCGCTCGGCGACACCGAGTTCCCGGGCCAGCGAGGCCAGCCGTTCGCCCTCGGGCCCATCGCCCGCAATCAGCACTTTTGCGTCGGGAATCTCCGCCAGGATTCGCGGGGCCGCTCTCACCAGGGCCTCGACGTCGTACAATGGATAGAGACTCCGGTTGTTGAATATAACATTTTCCCCGTCCAAATCATCGGGCCTCGGACCGGCGTCCGCGAACCATTCCGCCGGAACGCTCATCGGAAACGTGAGGACCTTCTCGCGCGGAACTCCCATCTCCACTATCCTGTCTGTCAGGTGCCCGGCCACCGAGGTAACGGCGTCCGCGCGCCTCAGCACAAATTTGACAAGCCAGCCAATTGTGGAACTTCTTCCCGGGACGACCAGTATGTCCGACCCGTGCGCCGTCACCAAAACGGGCCGGCGGCAGACCCAGCCCGCGGCGAGAGCGATCAACCCGGCGGGAACGACCCAATGCGCATGGATAAGATCGCATCTGTTACGCCGAATGCAGCCCACGGCGGCCAGAAGGCCCGCAGCCATGTAGCCCACAAGGCGCAGCACCGGCGCGCGGGCATATTCGGCAAGCAGCCTGCCACCCATGAAGGAGGCGAATCTCCTGATTTCGGTTGCGCCCTCCCGTTCGCGACGCTTGCTGCCCGGGAATATACGAGGAGCCACGACCGAGACTTTCCATCCTCGCTGAGAGAGCAGCTCGGCAAGATTGCGAATGAACACGACACGGTTTGAGTCGGGGAAATCGGGATATGCGTTGGTGAGCAGACAAAGGGAGCGGCGCGCCGGACCGGCTGTTGTCACCTCAGGGCTTTCCATCGGAGATCATTCTTTCCAGCCTTCGATTCTCCATCTGTATGCGGTAAACCTCCTTGCGAAGCTGAACGATCTGGGTGCCCACGAGTCCCAGTGACACAAACTGGAGACCCCCGATAATCAGAAGGATGAGCACGGTCATCAACGGACGATCGGGGTTGAGGGCCCCGCGAAGGAACTCGACAAGCAGATACGCCCCTATGCCGCCGGCGGCCGCCAGGAAAAAGAAACCGGCTATTCCGAAAAGGAGAATCGGTTTCTCGAAGTACGAAAAGGCCAGGTGCGAGGCGACGGTCTTTCCGAGCGCGAACTTCGACTTGCCGCCACCGCGCGAGCGCAGCACGGCCGGTATTTCCTTCGCGCGGTACCCGAGCGCAAGCGCCTTGGACAGGATCTCCAGATGGATCTCTTTCCGGTCGGACTCGAGCTCGAGCGAGTCGATGACCTCCCGGCGGTAAGCGCGGAACATCTGAGTGACCATTCGGAAGTTGCCGGGAACCACGATATTGAGAATCAGGTTGCCGAGAAAGCTTATCATCAGGCGGCCGGCGGGCACGCCCTCTGTGCGCCCGCCCTTCGCATAGGGCGACGCGAGCACGAGGTCGGCCTCGTTGCCCTCCAGCATCCGCAGCATCTCGGCCATAAGCGAGGCGTCCCAACTCAGATCCGACTCTATCGTGATTATGTATCGCCCCCTGGCTTCTGCAAACCCCGTCCTGAGCGCCTTGCCGCGGCCCTGATTCGGCTCATATGAGAGCAGCCTGGCAAAGGGTTTTTTTTCGCATATGCGCGCGGCCGCCTCGGCGGTGCCGTCGGTGCTGCCGTCATTCACCAGTATGAGTTCCCACGGCTTTCCGATACCATCCATGACCTTCTCGATGGCGTCGACGGTCGAGGCTATGTTGGCCTCCTCGTTGAACATCGGAGATACGACACTGCAATAGATTTCGTTTGTTTCGCTCATGATATGATCGATCCGATCCCCGGTGACCAATGCGTCGCCGATGAGGCCGGGAGCAATGCGCTGCGACTATAGCTTTTTCTTGAACAGGTAGAACTCAAAACCGGCATCTTTCCACTTCTGCGGGTCGAGACAGTTGCGCGTATCTATGACGACGCGGCGGCGCATTCGCTGCCCAATGACGTGGGGATCGAGATACTTGAATTCCCTGTGGTCCGCCAGCAGAAGGATGGAATCCGCCCCGTCCACGGCGCTCTCGAGGCTGTCGAGTTCGCAGTCGAAATCCCTGGCATGGAAATCGAAGATGCCGAGGCCGTAGTCGCCGTTTCTCAGCTCATTTATGACCTGGAGGGCGGGCGTCTCGCGTGTGTCGTCCACGTTGCCCTTGTATGTGACTCCCCATATACTTATCTTCGCACCGGGCCCCACGATTTCCCTGACGAGGCCGGCGATTCGCGCCGGCATGGAATCGTTGATCTCGCGCGAGCGTTTTATAAGCCCGTCGGCTTCGCCGGACCTCTCGATCATGAACCATGGGTCTATGGGGATGCAGTGGCCCCCGACACCGGGACCGGGCTGATGAACGTTGACGCGGGCGTGTCGGTTAGCCAGGGCGATGATCTCGAAGATATCCACGTCCCTCTCGGTCGCGATCATAGCCAATTCATTTGCAAGCGCGATGTTGACGTCGCGAAAAGTGTTTTCGACGAGTTTGACCATCTCCGCCGTCGTGGCGTCGGTCAGCAGTATCTCACCTTCCACAAACGAGCTGTACAGCTCCCGCGCGGCCTCGGCCGACTGCGGTGTTATGCCGCCTATCACACGATCGTTGGAAACGAGTTCGTTGAAAATATTGCCCGGAAGCACCCGCTCGGGCGAATGCGCGACATGAAAGTCCGCGCCCGGCTCGAGGCCTGACTCCGAGAGGGTCTTGCATAGGAGGTTCTCGGTAGTCCCCGGCGGCACGGTCGATTCCAATATGACGAGGTTGCCCCGGGCAAGCACCGGGACAATCGAGCGGGCTGCGCGCTCGACGCAGCTTATGTCGGCGCGCTTGTCCCGCGCAAGCGGCGTGGGAACGGCGATGATAAACGCGTCGGCGGGCTCAACCTCGGTTTTCGCAACCAGGTTACCGCTGTTTATGGCGGCCCGGAGCATTGTCTTGAGGCCGGCCTCCTCGATGTGGATTCCGCCCTTGGAAATAGTCTGGATGACCCCCTGCTCGACGTCAACTCCGATGACTCGGTGCCCCTGGACCGCCAGCATGCATGCTGTGGGCAATCCTACATAGCCTAGACCCAGCACGCAGATTTTCTTCATCCGTTTACCCCCGGAACATCGGCGCCGAATGCAATCGGCGGGTTTACAGGAGACGCCCCATGAAAGCGTATCTCCGAGATGAGACGCTTGACTGCCACCTGATTTCAGCCGACAGGAGCCGGCCCAGACATAGGCAGTATCGAGCTTCCCAATCGCCGAAACCACTGTGATAGTAACACACCAAAGTTTCTGATGTCAAGGACTTGCGCGTGTTTGGACCTATTCGGACAAGGCCGGATCATGCCCATGGAAAGAGTCGACAAAGGCTTCTATCAAAGCCTAAAACGGCAAAGACAAAGCAGTTCTTGACGCAAATGTCGGGTTTGACTTCTGCCATGCATTAGGTTAACCTTGAGCCATTCGGGCACACATTGCCAATTCGCGCCGGTTTTCCCGAATGGAGTCGAAAGGAAATGGGATCGGTGGCATCGGACAAACAGGCCGACTTCAGACGCATCGCAATTTGGGGCCATGCCGCGTTGCTTCTTTTCGCGTTCGTCTTCTGGAGCGCTTTTGTCGACATTGACGCGCCTTTTGTCTATCATGCGGACGAGCCCGACGTCGTGGGCCGAGCCGTGAGGATGCTTGTGACCGGCGACCTGAACCCGCATTGGTTTCACTATCCCACGCTTTTGATCTACTTGTATGCGGCCGCCTTCAAAATCATGGGCTCGTTCCTGGATATTCCGTTTGAACTGGGAGTCTTCGCCAATTTGCAGGGCGCCAACCCGGACGTGTTTGTACAGTATAACCTGGCGCGACATATCACCGGTTGTTTCGCCGTAGGAACCCTTGCGATTCTCCTCCGGCTCGCCTCCCGCATGACTTCGCCGCCTGTGGCTCTGCTGGCTGGACTCACGTTTGTGGGAAGCGGAATCGTCTATCACAGCGCAACCTCGGCGACCGTCGATATGCCGATGACTTTTTTTGTTGTCGCCTCCCTGGCGCTAATGGTCGCATTCGTGGATTCGGCC
>CBFDAY010000276.1:0-4385 GCA_965602895.1 uncultured bacterium | reverse complement strand
TCATGTTGTTGAGGAACCAAGGATCGATGTGTGTAAGCGAATGCATCTCCTCGACTCTCATGCCCGTCAGGATGGCCTCGCGGAGGTAGAAGATGCGTTCGCTCGTGGGAGTCCGGAGCCTGTCTTTGATCCACTCCAGTGTCTCGCTGTCGGCGTTCCCGGCGCAATATCGCATGGCTTTCCCGTCGCTCCCCAAGCCGTATCTATCGATTTCAAGGGAGCGGAGCCCCTTTTGCAGCGCCTCTTTGAACGTTCGTCCTATGCTCATCGCCTCGCCGACGCTCTTCATCTGCACGGTGAGGGTGGGGTCGGAGCTTGGAAATTTCTCAAACGCCCATCGCGGGATCTTCACGACGCAGTAGTCGATGGTGGGCTCGAAGGACGCCGGTGTCTGCTTGGTGATGTCGTTGGGAATCTCGTCGAGCGTGTACCCGACCGCCAGCTTGGCCGCGATCTTGGCAATGGGGAAGCCCGTCGCCTTCGATGCCAGCGCCGAGCTGCGCGATACGCGCGGGTTCATCTCGATGATTACCATTTTCCCGTTGGTCGGATCGAGGCCGAACTGGATGTTCGAGCCGCCCGTGTCGACGCCGATTTCACGGATGACGGCGATCGCGGCGTCGCGCATGATCTGGTACTCTTTGTCCGAAAGCGTCTGCGCGGGGGCGACCGTGATGCTGTCGCCGGTGTGGATGCCCATCGGGTCGAAGTTCTCGATGGAGCATATGATGACGACATTGTCGGCCCCGTCGCGCATAACCTCCAGTTCGTACTCTTTCCAGCCGATGACCGACTCTTCGACGAGCACCTCGGTGGTGGGGCTCGCGTCGAGGCCCCACTTTATCATGCGCTCGAACTCTTCCATGTTGTAGGCGACGCTGCCGCCCGTGCCGCCGAGCGTGAAGGAGGGGCGGATCACAACCGGGAAACCGATCTCCTCGATGCCGGCCATTCCTTTTTCCAGCGTGTTGCAGTAGTAGCTTTTTGGCAGTTCGAGGCCGATCTTATTCATGGCCGCCTTGAAGAGCGAGCGGTCCTCGGCCTTTTCTATGGCGGGGAGCTTGGCGCCGATGAGTTCGACTTCGAATTTGTCGAGAATGCCCGCCTTGGCGAGGTCGACGGCGAGGTTGAGCCCGGTCTGTCCTCCCAGTGTCGGAAGCAGCGCCTGAGGCCTTTCGCGCTCGATGATCTTTGCAAGCACTTCCGGCACGAGAGGCTCGATATAGGTGTGGTCGGCCATCTCGGGATCGGTCATAATGGTGGCGGGATTGCTGTTGACCAACACTATCTCGTAGCCCTCCTCCCTGAGGGCTTTGCACGCTTGGGCGCCGGAATAGTCGAACTCGCAAGCCTGCCCGATTATGATAGGGCCTGAGCCGATTATGAGTATTTTTTCTAGATCAGTGCGTTTTGGCATCGGGAAATATTGGTTTGGCGGCTTCGACGCTCGGGCCGAAACCTGCGGGCGGGATCATTCGCCAAACGTGTAGCCGCAGCTTGGCACAATCGATTCGGCCTCCGTGCGCGGATACTTCCGACACTGCGGGGGCCTCATTGAATAAATGGCGCATTCTTCTCCATCGTAGAACGGGCAATCAAATGCGAAACGACAACACTTTCCACACTTCAGGCAAGAGCCGCTCCGCTCTTCATCTATGGGCAAGAGGGCCGTAAGAGTCCTTTGAAACTTGAGGGACAGCTCTTTTGTTGCGGTCACGTTCATTTTGGGAAACACCTTCGATTTCAGACAAAATTCGAACTAATATAACATGCGCCCGAGCGGTTCGTCAAGACGATTCGGCTCGGAGTGTCGTCGCCGACAATAATTGACTTTTATGTAAGCGATTGCTAAAATAACTTTGTCTTTTCTCCCGCTCGAGCGGCGACAACCGAGATGCGGATTGAAGGAGCCGCTCAGGAGAGTCGATGAAATCCATAGATGTAGCCTCCCGAAAGCTTTTCTTCAAGGACATTCAGCCCGGGGGAAAAGAGCCTCTCGCGACTATCCTGCTCGTGCACGGCGCCGGCGGCAGCCACCTCAGTTGGCGTCGCCAGACCCGGGAATTGGCCGCCGCGTTCCGATTGGTCCTTGTCGACTTGCCGGGGCACGGCCGTTCCGGAGGAGCGGGAGAGACCACGGTGCAAGGCTATACTCGGTATGTTGTCGATTTGATGGACGCGCTGGGGCTCGAGAGAGTTATACTCGGCGGTCACTCAATGGGGGGCGCGATAGCCGTTGAGGCAGCACTAAGGAATCCGGGCAGGCTTGGTGGTCTGTTGCTTGTGGGTACCGGCGCGCGGCTGAAGGTTCTTCCGGCGATCTTCTCTCTGATCCGGACGGATTTTGAGCTCGCGATAGAGGGGATGGCCAATTTCCTTTTTGGCCCGGAGCCGTCGAAAGATCTCGTCGAAGAGGAAAAGCGGATGCTGGGTGAGAACTCTTCCGAGATTTTGCTTCAGGATTTTACCGCGTGTGATTCGTTTGACGTGACGGATGAGGTCGCATCCATCAATTTGCCGACACTGATCCTCTGCGGGAAACAAGACAGGCTGACACCGGTTAAGTACTCAGAGTTTCTGCACGAGGGGATAAAGCGCAGCGAGATAGTCTTCTTTGACAACTGCGGCCATATGCCAATGCTTGAGCAAAGCGACGAGTTCAATCGCTGTGTCTCCTCATTCCTGGCGGGGCTGCAGTAAGAAGAAAAGCATGGCGAGAAGACGCCGAACCGGCTGGATTGCCAATATCCGCTACACAGTTGATCCCCTGCCGAAGGGTTACGTGTACCCCTGTTCCATAGACGACATCCGCTCGAAACTTGAGGATATTCCCGAGAGAATTGTCCGCAATGTGTCGCTGATCCATCTCTGCAACCAGGTGAGGATGAACCCCGGAGTAGACGCCCACATTTACGACGGCACGCAAATCCGGATCTATCCGGTTCCCGAAAAGCTCAGATGGAACTATGGCGTGAGAAAGCCGAATCCCGCCTTTGCCCAGGAGCGGCTTGAGTTCGGCGCTTACTGGCGAAAGATAGACGGCGAGTGGTGGCTGTGCTGGGATGAAGACCTGTTGCGGGAGTACGTGCTTAGCCATGTTTTTCTTCACGAGATAGGGCACAGCCTCGACGATATCCACTACGGAACGAACAGGGGTGAAAAGCTGGCAGAGGCCTTTGCCCACCGAATGGGCAGAAACCGGGAGATCAAGCGCAGGGCGAAAAAGCGCAAGATGCGTTTGCGGCGGTTTCGGCCGTAAGGTGAAGCGCCTGCGAGCCGCCCGCAGCTTCGGGCTCTGCCGGCGACGCATTGTCGGATTATTGGTCCGTCTCGAATATGGGAACATGCCATGCCATGTTATCTAAATATTCGATCGGATCGGGAGGGGTGAATATGGAAGGAAGACGAGACCGCGTTGTGTTGAAGGAAGGAATCAAGCTGTTGATCGCCAAAATGGCGCTTGGCGCGATCGCGGCCGGAGTCGGCATAGCTTTGCTGAGGGTCGCAGGCGGACGGGAAATCATTGTGGCGATCCTTATCGGGTTGGTTCCGGGTATCGTGGATCGATCACCGAAGAAGCTCGTCTATGGCCTGCTTTTCGCAGTCGTCGGCTATAGCGTCGGTGGCCGCATAAGCGCAGCTCTGGCAAAATCGCTAATTCAGGAAATACCCTTGGGGCACTGGGCGATCGTCGGGGGTTTCATCGGCATGACTGCGGGAATTTCTCGTCTCCGGGGACAGTGGTTCTCGTTCAGGTTTGTCGTGTGGTCGCTCGGGGCCGCGTATGGCTTTTTCTTCGGGCTGATATTCGGCTTTTTCGGAGACATTGGCGGATTGCTGGCTATCGAAGTCGGCGAGGGCCTGGGGCTCCATTATTACATGAAAGAGGTTAGCTTTGTTTGCGCCGGCGTGTTTATCAATCTCGGCGCGGCGATTGCGAGCATCCTCGCGGGCTCGCTTGATAACGGGCTGTGGCGTGTGGCCAGGGCGGTCGAGAAGTCCGAGGCATGATTTGCCAAAGCGGGATCGATTTCTGCATAATTGAATACGTATCGCTTTTATATCAAGGAGGGGCGGCAAACGTAACAAGGGGGCAATATGAAGGAAGAGTTTGACTGTGGGAATCATGTCGGCGGCTCCGGTTTCGAAACACCGGTTTCGCGCCGTGAATTCATACACACGGCGGCGGTCGGCGCCGCGGCGGCGGCGATTGCGGGCCCGCATTTTGCCTGTTCCGCCGGTTCCAATGCGCCACGCAAGGGGCTTGGCAACATATTCATGGAGGGCGACAAACCGCTGCTCGTGGTGGTCGAAGGCGACGACTTGGGCAGAATGCTTGAGGCCGGACTCGACGCCATCGGCGGGCTGGATAAGCTGGTGTCCGG
>CBFDAY010000275.1:0-4405 GCA_965602895.1 uncultured bacterium | reverse complement strand
GGTTCGCCCCTACGTCAAGTATATGCTGACGCCTCCGATGGAAATGTGTTAGAATTTTGTAAGCTATTTTGCAACCGGTTTTTGCGGCATCGGTCGCGGGAACTTCTAATACGACAGTGGATATGGACACGTACGGAGAAAGGGATAGATTCATGAAAATATCATTCAGGGAAGGCGACATTTTGAAAGAGCGCTCCGGCGCGTTGATCCTGGGAGTGTTCGAAGACGGGCTCGACGACATCGCCAGGAAAGTCGACGAGAAGGTCGGAAAGAAAATCTCCAAGATCGTCTCCTCGGGCGAGTTCGAGGGAAAGCCGAATTCCACGAGCGTCATCCATACGTTCGGCCGGATACGGAGCGAGCGCATCTTGCTCGTCGGCCTCGGCAAGCGCAAGGAGTTCGATATGGAAAAGCTGAGGCAGGCCTGCGGGACGGCGGCAAAGGTCGCTCGCGACAAGGGCATTGCGAGTGCGGTATCGGCCCTGCATATGCACGAGATCGCCGACGCGGCTCCACAGGATATCGGGCAGGCGATCGCCGAGGCGACGACGCTGGCCCTTTACAGGTTCGACAAATACAAGACCGGTGAGGAGGCGAAAAAGCAAAAGGCGAAGGAGCTGAAATCGCTTGACCTGCCCGAGAAAAACGCCCGCAAGCGGCTCGCGCTGCAGAGGGGCGCGAACGTCGGCGCCAGGATCGCAACGGCCGCCGGATACGCGCGCGACCTCGTGAGCGAGCCCGCGGGAACGCTCACCCCGACGGCGCTTGCCAACCGCGCCAGGACGCTTGCGCGCAGGCACGGATTCAAATGCACCGTCATGACGCCCGACCGCATAAGAAAACTCAAGATGGGCGCATTCCTCGGCGTCGCCCAGGGCAGCCACCAGCCGGCGCGGCTGATCGTGCTCGAGCACAAGGGCGGCGGCCAAAGGAAACCTCTCGCTCTGGTAGGCAAGGCGATCACGTTCGACAGCGGCGGCATTTCGATAAAGCCCTCGCAGGGGATGGACGAGATGAAGACCGACATGTCGGGCGGCGCGGCGGTGCTCGGCGCCGTCTGCGCGGCCGCGATGCTCAGGCTTCCGATAAACATCGTCGGCGTCATCCCCGCAACCGAGAACCTGCCCGGCGGCGGCGCGTACAAGCCCGGCGACATACTGCGCTCGATGTCGGGGATCACCATCGAGGTCCTGAACACCGACGCCGAGGGCCGCCTCATCCTCTCCGACGCGCTCGCATACGCCGCCCGCTACAAACCCGCGGCGATCGTCGACCTGGCGACGCTCACGGGCGCGTGCGTCATCGCGCTCGGCCACGTCAACACCGGCCTCATGGGAAACGACGACAAGCTCGTGGGGAAGATAGAGGACGCGGCGCGCGTCACGTCGGAAAAGGTCTGGCGGCTGCCGCTGGACGACGAATACGGCGAGCAGATAAAGAGCGATATCGCCGACGTGAAGAACATCGGCGGCCGCGGGGCGGGCGCGATAACGGCGGCGAAGTTCCTCGAAAAATTCGTGAAGGACGTCCCGTGGGCGCACCTCGACATCGCCGGCACCGCCTGGGGCGAAAAGGCGAAGCCCTGCTGCCCCAAAGGCGCCACCGGCGTCGGCGTCCGCCTCCTTACGCAACTGGCAAGGGATTGGAAGAAGAGATAGGTTGTTCGTCTGACAAACGGCATGGTTGAGGCACAAACGAGAGGTCGCATATTCAATGAACAGACATCTGCATGAAAGAAGAAAGACGAGTCCTCGCTTGTGCCGGGCAACGATACTGCAAGCAACTGTGATACTCATCTTTTTCATCCTGTCGGCTCGGCCCGCGTGTGCGGACGCTGAGGGCAAAGAGAACGGCTTGAAAATCATCAGTTTCAATGTGTGGTTCGGTCTCGATGGAAAGGGAATCTTTCGTATGGGTGAGCACGAGACCGGGCAAGAAAAAGAAAAACGCTATCGGGGGCTGGTCGCGGGGCTCCGCGAGTACGATCCCGATATACTGTTCATCCAGGAGGCGAACCCTCTGCCCGGTTACGCCCGCCGGCTGGCGAAAGATGTGGGGATGGATGAAATCCATGCGGTCAACAACGGCGGAATTCGCGCGGGCCCGGTGGGCGTCCCGACGAACCTGCGCATGGGAATCGCGATACTGGCGAAGCCCGGATTAAATCTGAAGAAGGTCGGCACATACCGCACCAGCGGAACAGGCATTGTCGGCGACTTTTTCTGCTTCCACCTCTCCGAAGTCCGTGAGCTGCTGGCGGGAGTCGTGTATCCGAACACGCGGCCTCTCTATCTTTTCTGCATGCATGCCCACGCTTCGGTTCCGGACAGCGATGAGTATCGCAGCAGGCTCAAGGCGTTTCTTGAGGCAGAGGGCGCCGACCCTGCAAGATACGAGCACTACGAGAGCAACCTCGCGGCCGGATTCGAAAGGGTCGAAAAAGACATTATGGGGGGTATCCCTTACATCGAAGAGGTAACACGCGGCGGCGAGCCATTCGTTGTAGCGGGCGACTTCAATGCATATTCACCCGTCTTCCCCTCTATCGGCAAACTTGCGGCAAGGCTGCAACTGACAGACAGTTTCGCTGTCCTTCACCCCGGTGATCCCGGTTACACATGGGATCCATTCCGAAATCCCCTCACCATATGGGACGCGGCCAAGACATGGGCTGATGGAGAGGCCAAGGACCTGCTCGGACGGTTGGAGGCCGAATTCGCCGGGACTGTACCGCAGCGAATCGATTACATCTTCCTTTCGGACGATTTCGCGTCCGAGAACATGGTGAGAAGCGAGGTGATTTTCACCGAACCATACGAGGGCATCTTCGTGTCGGACCATTTCGGCGTGATGGCGGAAGTCCTGCTCAGATAATAGATGCGCCGCCGCGCATTTCGAGGGAGTGAGCCGAGCGAGGCAATTTCACTCCACCACCCGATAAATCCCTTCCATATCCAGGTTTTCTCTCAGGAGCGTGGCGAGTTTGTCGTATTCGGTGTCGACGTCGTAGCGGGATTGGACTCCGCCGAGGGGCTGGAGGCCTTTTCTTATGCGGATGGTGTCGATGAAGTGGCGGCGGAACTCATCGTCGTCGAAGACGCCGTGCAGGTATGTGCCCCATACGCCGCCTTCGGGTGAGACGGCGCCGTCGTCGGGCGGCCACTGGCCCTCGGAGCGCCTCCGAAGCACCTTGAATGCCGGCTTACAGCCGGGACCGCGCTCGCTGACGCCCATGTGGATCTCGTAACCGCGCACGGCGAGTCGCGATTCGATATGCTCGGCCTCGGCCTGGCACAGCTTCTTCTCGGAAAGGAACGTCGTCTCGATATCCAGCAGCCCGAGGCCCGGCGTTTCTCCCGCCTGCGACTCGATTCCCTGCGGGTCGAGCATCTTGCCGCCCAACATCTGATACCCGCCGCAGATTCCGATGACTACGGCGCGCCCGTCCTGAGCGCGCCCGATGATTTCTCTGTCGATCCCTTTGTCGCGCATGTATGCCAAGTCGTCCATCGTGCTCTTTGTGCCGGGCAGGATAAGCGCGTCCGTCTCGCCGATCGGCTCGCCGGGGCGCTGGTAGCGCAGGTTGACATCGGGCTCGTCCTCGAACGGATCGAAATCGGTGAAATTCGAGACGTGCGGCAGGAACGCGACCGTGATGTCGATCGCGTCCTCCCTCGTTTTCGGCGAAAGGGCGGCCTTGCTCGCGAGCGAGTCTTCTTCGGGAATCTTGATATCGGTGAAGTATGGTACGACCCCCAGCACCGGGCGGCCCGTCTTTTGTTCCAGAAAATCGATGGCCGGCTGAAGCAGCGAGCGGTCGCCGCGAAACTTGTTGATGATGAATCCCTTGATCCTCTTGCGCTCGTGCGGCTCCAGAAGTTCGAGCGTGCCGACGAAGCTCGCGAACACGCCCCCTTTGTCGATGTCGCCCACCAGCAGCACGGGCGCGTCGGCGATCTCGGCCATCGCCATGTTGACTATGTCGCCTTCGCGCAGATTTATCTCGGCGGGACTGCCTGCGCCCTCTATCACGATGATGTCGTACGCTCCGGCGAGGGTCGCGTAAGCCCGCCGCACGTCGGCTTCCACGCGTTCTTTGTATGAGAGAAACGTGTCGGCCGGCAGATCGAATGCGGGCTTGCCCATCACGACGACCTGCGCCATGCAGTCGCTCGAAGGCTTGATGAGCACGGGATTCATGTTCACGTCGGGCGCGAGCCGGCACGCCTGCGCCTGCACGGCCTGAGCGCGTCCCATCTCGTGTCCCTCGCGCGTGACAAACGAGTTCAGCGCCATGTTTTGCGACTTGAAGGGGGCGACGAGGCGGCCGTCCTGCAAGAAGACGCGGCACAGCCCGGCTACCATCACGCTTTTGCCGACATTGGAGCCCGTGCCCTGGATCATC
>CBFDAY010000274.1:0-4409 GCA_965602895.1 uncultured bacterium | reverse complement strand
ATCTCTCGGTGTTTCACTCGGTGTCGGCGTTTTGCAATGCCGGTTTTTCGCTCTGGTCCGACAGCCTGGAGCGATACGTCGCGAATGCGCCTGTGTGTCTTATTATCATGACGCTCGTCATTGCGGGAGGCCTCGGGTTCACGGTCGTCACGGATATTGGCGCAAACATATTCGGCAAACGGACCGGCTTCAGGCGGTGGTCTTTGCATTCGCGCATCGTGCTGACGATGACCCCCGCGCTTATCATCGTGGGCGCATTACTGTTCTGGCTGCTGGAGCACGGCAATATCCTCGCGGGCAGGCCTCCTTCCGAGCAGGCGCTTGTTTCGTTTTTCCAGTCCGTCACGGCTCGCACGGCGGGCTTCAACACGACGCCGATAGTCGGCCTCACAAGCGCCACCCTGTTTATCCTTATAGCGCTGATGTTCATCGGGGCCTCGCCCGGATCGGTGGGCGGCGGAGTCAAGACGACGACGTTTGCGATCTATATCATGATGATCGTCGCCTACTTGCGCGGCAAAGAGAACGTGGAGCTGTACGGCCGGACGATTCCCAGGGAAATCACCTCGAAGGCGCTGGCAACGATCGGCACGTCGTTCGCGGTGGTCGTCGTCTCGGCGCTGCTGATGCAAATTCTGGAAGGCCGCGGGGTAGACCCGGCGGAGCACACGCATTTTCTCGACTGGCTGTTCGAGGTCGTCTCGGCCTACGGGACGGTCGGCCTTTCGACCGGAGTGACGCCCGAGTTGAGAACCGCCAGCAAGCTCGTCATTATCGGCACCATGTTCGCAGGCCGCGTAGGCCCTCTGGGCATCGCGCTTTCTTTGTTCAGGCAAGAGGCGGTGCAACGGTTCAAATATCCAAAAGAAAATGTTATGATCGGGTAGGAGGAGGAACCACAGGTGAAAAGATTTGCCGTGATGGGCCTTGGCAACTTCGGGTCGCATCTTGCGCGTTCTCTCGCCGCAAAGGGGGCCGAGGTCCTTGCCGTCGACATCGACGAAAAGGCCGTGGACGACATAAAGGATTACGTCACGCAAGCCGTTGTTGCCAACGCCTCGGACAAGAAAGCCATGCTTTCGCTTGATATCGGGAGCTTCGACACCGTCATCGTGAGCCTTGGCGAAAGGGTCGACGCCACGATTCTCGTCGCATTGTTCCTGAAGAAATCCGGTGTGAAAGAGATACTGGTAAAGGCGATAAGCGAGGATCACGCGGAGGCCCTGGAGAGCGTGGGCGCCACGACCGTGGTGATCCCGGAGAGGGACATGGCGCTGAGGATAGCCGACAGCCTCATCACCCCGAACCTCATCGATTTTATCCCGGTGTCGGAAGGCCTCAGTATTGTGGAGATGACGCCTCCTTCCGACTGCATCGGGAAGACGCTCGCCGAGCTGAAAATCCGCAACCGCTACGGCCTGCAGGTGCTGGCCGTCAAGACGGGCGATATTGCCGGGGGCGGCCGAACGAAAAAGGGCGTTCCCGATTCCATAATAATTCCGGATGCCGCTTTCCGCGTCGAAAAGCACCACGTGCTCATCATCATGGGAGCCAACACGGATATCGACAGGTTCCAAAAGCCCGCCTGAGACACCCCGCGGTCGGGACTAGCCCGCCTCCAGCGTTTCCACCGTGATGTTCTCGTTCGTAAAGACGCAGATCGACGCCGCCACGAGCAGCGCCTCCCTGGCGATTTCCTCCGCCGACAGGTCCGAATGCTTCACGAGCGCCCGCGCGGCCGCAAGCGCGTAGGGCCCTCCCGAGCCTATGGCGATTATGCCGTCGTCGGGCTCGACTATCTCGCCGGTTCCGGAGAGCAGCAGGGAATGCGTGGAGTCGCAAACCGCCAGCAGGGCCTCGAGCCTTCGCAAATACTTGTCCGTGTGCCAGTCCTTGGCCAGCTCCACGGCGGCCCTCTGAAGGTTTGCCTTGTACTGGGAAAGCTTGGCGTCGAACCGCTCGAAGAGCGTGATCGCGTCGGCGGCGGCGCCCGCGAAACCGGCGAGCACATTGCCGTCGGCCAGACGCCGTATCTTTACGGCCTGGTGCTTGACTATCGTGTTCGATAATGTGACCTGGCCGTCTCCTCCCAGGGCGACTTTGCCCTTGTGCCTGACAGAGACAACGGTCGTGGCTTTGAACATGCTCATCCTCCCGCCTATTCGCCGTTTGCGCCGGTCCGCGCATGCGGGTGCGCCCGGTCGTAAATGGTTCTCAGTCGCTCGACGCTCAAGTGAGTGTATATCTGGGTCGTCGAGAGGCTCGAATGCCCAAGAAGTTCCTGCACGTCGCGAAGGTCGGCCCCTTCATCGAGCAGGTGGGTGGCGAAGCTGTGCCGCAGTGTGTGTGGGCTGATCGAACGATTCCGCCACAGCTTGCGCGCATATTTTGTAACGATCCTGTGGCCGTCCCTCTCCTGGAGCGGCCGCCCGTTTCGGGTAAGGAAAAGCCTTCCGCCGGAAATCCCCCTGTCCATCTCGGCCCGCACCGCCAGGTATTTCCTGATCGCGGCAACGGCGTATCTCCCCAGCAGCGCGTTCCTTTCCTTATCCCCTTTCCCCTTGACTTTGACGGCGCCGCCGGGCAGGTCCAGCCGGTCGAGCGTTATCCCGGTGAGTTCGCCGACGCGAATTCCCGCCGAATACAGCGTTTCGAGGACGGCCCTGTCGCGAATTCCGATGGCCGTGTCGGCGGGGGGCGCCTCAAGGAGCTGTGTTGCTTCTTCGATCGAAAGAACCTCGGGAAGCGGTCTTTGAGTCTTAGGATACGAAACCTCGTCGGCGGGATTGATCTCGACAACGCCTTCGTCCAGAAGAAAATCAAAAAATCTCCGAATTGCCGACAGCTTTCTTGCGGCGCTGCGTTTTGAGAGACGGCCTAATTGCAGGTGGGCCAGATATGCCCTCATCTTCAGGCGGTCGATCCCGGCCGGAGGAACGGATTCAATCGGGGTGTCCGGACCGCCGAAGTAGCGGTCGGCGAGAAAGCGAAGGAAACCCCGCACGTCACCCAGGTAGGCCCGCAACGTGTGCTTGCTTGCACTGCGCCCGGTCTTAAGGCGTTTTTCGAAAGCGGCGAGATAGTCCATGGCGCGCCAGCGCTTGATTGCGCAAATTGGAGCAATAATATTCGAGCGGCGAAATCCCCCCTTCCCCCTTTGCGAAAGAGAGGTATTGGCCTCCCCCTTTATTAAAGGGGGATTGAGGGGGACTTAACAGGGGATTGCCATACATGCCTCTGGCCTGCGGTTATAAGGGCTGTTCACGAACCGCCTCTACAGAAACCCTCAACGATTTTGTGAAGGTATTCCTGGGACGCAACAACTAGGTTGCAGCCTCTTCCTGTTTCAAATCCTCCTTGTACTTACAGCCCTTCTGCGGACATCTCAACGTGCCCTTGCCATCGCGCGAATATTTTTCGACCAGATACTTTCCGCCGCACTGCGGGCATTCCTTGTTGAGGGGCTTGTCCCATGAGGCGAACTTGCAGTCGGGATATCGGTTGCATCCGAAGAAAACGCGGCCTTTCTTGGTGCGTCTCTCGACGACCTCTCCGCCGCACTCGGGCTCGGGACAGTCCACGCCGATGCCGAGCGGCATCGCGGTCTTGCATTCGGGATACTTCTTGCAGGAGAGGAATCGTCCCGTCCGCCCCGTTTTCACAATCATGGGCGCGCCGCAGGAGGGACAGACTTTTCCCTCGGCCAGTTGTTCGGCGTCGCCGCCGGAAGCGGCGGCCTGCTCGGATATCTCTTTTGTGTTGCGACAGTCGGGATAACCGCTGCATGCCATGAACTTGCCGTAGCGTCCCCACCGGATAACCATCGGTTTGCCGCATTTTTCACAGACCTCGTCGGTGGGGATGCCCTCCTTTTTTATGTCGCGCATCTGCTGGGCGGCCGTGGCAAGCGAGTCCTCGAACGGGCCGTAAAAGTCCTTGAGCACCTGCTGCCAGTCGAGCTTGTGATCTTCCACCTCGTCGAGCTGCTCCTCCATCCGGGCCGTGAATTCGACGTCCAGGATCCTCGGGAAACTCTCGACCAGAAGCGAATTGACCGTGATGCCGAGGTCGGCCGGAATGAGACGTCCCTTTTCCCTCTCGACATATTTGCGTTTCTGGATCGTGTCGACGATGGAGGCGTACGTGCTTGGACGCCCGATGCCCTTTTCCTCGAGGGCCTTCACAAGGGTGGCCTCGGTATAGCGCGGTGGCGGCTTTGTAAAGTGCTGTTTCGGAATCATTTTCTTGCAGGAGAGATCCTCCCCCGCGCCAACAGGCGGAAACGATTTCTCACCCTCTTCGCCGTTTCCGTTGTCTTCGCTCTCTTCGCGATAGAGCACGAGAAAACCCTGGGACTTCACTATCGAGCCGGTCGCCGGGTGCGTCAACCCAAAGCACCTCGTCGCCCG
>CBFDAY010000273.1:0-4414 GCA_965602895.1 uncultured bacterium | reverse complement strand
TTCTACGAATCCAAAAGACGGGATTCCGTAAATAGGTACAGTCCCCGTCGCTGCACTAACTTGCAATTGTTTGGCTTACAGAAGATGAAGCACGATTTTAAACGTGAGTAATATAGAGGCGAATATGAGGTTCGCCCATACGCACGTTACTCCATCCCTTTGATTTTCTTATACCGGCGCCATGTTGTGGCGATGCTTTCCTCATCCATTATCGCCGGCATCCAGATATTGTGGATGGGGGTATTGTAGGGGGCGTTGTTGACCATATCCGGGTCCTCGTAGGCCTCCTTTGAAATCTGCCGCATCACCGCCACGAACTCATCGATGTCATCCTTCGAGTAGGATTCGCAGGGCTCCAGCGTGAACGGCTCCGGCACGACCTGGGGATGATGGCTCTGGAAGTAGTGCTGCAGGCCGTAGTCGACCATCCTCTTCTCGACGGATTCGGTGCCCACACCGGTGTCTTCCATCATTTTCTCCCAGGAATAGCGGACCTGCTCGAGCCTGCGCTTGCCCTCGGCATACTTTACGACCACGCCCGGGATTTCCCTGATCTTCTTTTCCATGTAGTTGTTGTTAAGCACCGAAATCTCGGCGACCTCCCTCAAGCCGTCGGCGCCGTGCTGCATGATCCAGGCGTAGGCCTTCAGGGCGAGCGGGGCGTTTCCAAAAAAGCACCTCACGCGGCCGATGCTCTCGGGCCGGTCGTAATCGAGATAATACTTCTTGCCGTCGAACTCCACTCTCGGCACCGGGAGAAATTTTTCCAGCTCTTCGGACGCGCCCATTGCGCCCATTGCGGGCCCCATGCAGCCGTGCGGAGCCGAGAAGGTTTTGTGAATGTTGAAATGGCAGAGATCGAATCCCGCCTCCTTCGCGCGCGCGATGCCCAGCAGGCCGTTGGCATTGGCTTGGTCGTATGCGCAGAGGGCGCCGGCGTCGTGGGCGGCCTTGACGTACTCATCGATTGTCGGATTGTAGATTCCCGTGTCCTCCGGGTTCGTGATAAAGATTCCGGCGGTCCGCTCGGAAAGCGCGGCCGTGAATGCCCCCATGTCGGGATAACCGTTTTCGCCCGGCATGAGGGTTATCACTTTATACCCGGCCGTGGCCGGGGCGGCGGCATCGACCGGATGCGAGAAAATCGTCGTGATGATTTCGTCTCGACCGCTTTCGCCCCTGGCCGCATGATACGCCTTAATGATCGCGGCGTTTGCATAGATCGCCTGGCTGCCGCTGCTCGGCTGGAGGCAGAAATAGTCAAGGCCGGAGATTTCCTTAAGGAACTGCTCCAGTTTGTGGTAAATCTCCAGGATACCCTGAATCGTGTCATCATCCTGCAGGGGATGTATCTCGGTCATGCCCGGATGCCTGCCGGCGAGATGCTCCTGAACCTTCGGGCTGTACTTCATCGTGCAGGTTCCCTCGCCGATATCAATGGTAAGATCCGCTCCCAAGGTCTCTTGCGACAGTCGCATGAAGTGCCGTAGAACCCGCATCTGGTTGACCTCGGGGAGCGCCGCGGGCTCTTTCCTCCTGAGACCATCGGGGATAGCCGACACCGCGTCGCCGACCTCTGCGCTTATCTCCTCTTCGGCCTTCGGAACCAGAACCCCCCTCTCGCCCGGAACACTCATCTCGAAGATGATCTCCTCGTCCCAACGGGCCTGATGGAACTTTCGGAGCAACGTTTTCTTATCCCGTCCCATGTTCGTCTATCCTTTCTCAACCCTTATCGGGGTTTGCCGTTCTCATTTATCGATTACTTCGTGACCATCGCCAACGCGTCGACGAGCTTGTCTATATCTTCCTTCGTCATGATCTCGGTCACACAATAAAGGGCGCTCCGGCCAAGATCGGGGAAGTCGGTGGAGATGTCTTTCCCGCCGAAGATATTGTGTTCCAGCAGTGCCTTGTTGACTTCGCCGACGCTTTTGCCGGCGTTATCGAAATTGACCACGAATTCTTTGAAGAACGGTGAGGCGGACTTGACTTCTATGCCGTCGAGTTCGGAGATGCGCTTGGCTGCGTACCGGGCTTTTTGCATGATCGTCCGCCCGATCTCTTCCATGCCCTTAGGGCCCATCAGGGAGAGATATACGGCCGCGGTGATGGCCCACAGCCCGACGTTTGTGCCGGTATACTCTTTGCCTTCTTCCCTGGAAAAGTAGGAAAGGTTAAAGGGCAGCACCACGCCGAAGCCGTACTCGCCCTCTTCAACGGTATCCTGAAGGCTGACAACGATATCTTTGAACTGCGATACATATTTCATGTCGAGATGGGTCGCGATGAAGCCGGCCTGCCCGCCGCCGCACTGCATGTGCATTCCGAGGGAATGAAAATCGCCGCAGGCTATCGTGGCCCCGTAATGGGCGGGCGGGGCGATCACACCCAGCGAGATCGGGTCGGCGCACACGATGAACTCGGCGCCGCTTTCGCGGGCTATCTTCCCTATCTCTTCGGCCTGCGTCTCGATAAACCCGAGGTAGGCCGGATTCTCGATGAAGACGGCCGCGGTCTCGGTGGAGATTTTCGATTTCAGGTCGTCGAGATCCAGCAGGCCGGTTTTCGGATCGAACCCGAGCATCTTGATATCGACCAGCGGTTCGGCGGCGCCCTGCATATAGTTTTTCACAACCGCCAAGGTTTCAGGATTCATCGAGGCCGGCAGAAGAGCCTCTTTGCGCTCCGTGATGCGGGCGGCCATGCGAAGCGCGGTCGCAACCGCCTGTGCGCCGTCATATTGCGGAACGCTCATGTGATCCATGTCGAGCAGCTCGCCCATCAGGCTCTGATACTCGAACCACGCCTGCCACTTGCCGTGGTCCGCCCAGAAGAAACCGGAGTATGCGGTGAGAAACTCGCCGCGCCCGTTGATTTCGTCGCAAACGGCCGGCACGAAGTGCTGCGCGCAACCCGCTCCCAGGAAATTCAGATATTCCGAGCAGTTCTTGTTCTTGTTCAGGAGACCTTCCATGTGTCTCCTGATCGAATATTCGTCCAGAATCGGTTCCGGCAGATTCATTTTTCCTTTGAACAGCAAATGCTCCGGGATCTCCTCATAGAGTTCCATGACATCCTCGGCCCTCACTTCCTTCAGCATCTGCGCCTTGATATCGGGAACCGAATTGGGCACATATGGATACACTATCTTTTCATCGCTCATAGCCGTTCCTCCGGTTTGTTCGCTTTATTCATACCGGCGTTCCTCCTGTCAGAACGCAGCCTGATAAATCGCCTCGACGTTCTCTTCATTGAAGTCCCTCGGATTAGCGTCAAAGAAGGCCGCCGTGCTCATCGTCTCTTCGACCAGCCCGGGTATGTCTTCCTCTTTGCCGCCATAATCGCTTAATCGGGTCGAGACCTCGACGGCCTCCAATATTTCCTCGACAGCCTCAACGGCCATGTATGATCCCTCCAGGTCGGAAAGCCCCAAGATGTCCTTTCCCATCAGGGCGGCGACATGGGCGTACCTCTCCGGATTTCCCGGCAGATTGAATTCCATCACATGCGGGAGAACCACGCCGAGCGACCGTCCGTGGGTCAGGTGGTACGCGCTTGCGGGAGCATAGGAAAGGGCGTGCACGGCGCCGACGCTCGAGCTGACGAACGCCATCCCCGCAAGCGTGGCGGTGAGCGACATGTAGTATCTGGCCGTCAGGTTCGAGCCCTTGGCCCAGACCACGGGGAGATACTGGGTCCCCAGCGTGATTGCCCGCTCGGCAAAAATATCGGAGAAGGACGTGCGGTCGGTGGCGACGTAGGCCTCGATCGCGGTCGCAAGCGCGTCTATGCCGGTGTCCACCGTCAGCGTGGGAGGCATCGACACCGTCAGCAGCGGGTCCATGATGGCTACCTCGGGTATCGCATATTCGCTGATAATCGGGACGAGGCTGTGGTCCTCTTTGGAAAGGTGCATCACCACGATCGGGCTCAATTCGCCTCCGGCGGAATGCGTGGTCGAGATCAATATTTTCGGCACGCCCCTTTTCTCGACCTGCTCGATTCCGAACATCGAAAGCACGCCGCCCTTGTTCGTGGCGACAAGCGATACGGCTTTGGCCACGTCGAGAGAACTCGCCCCTCCGACGCCGACTACGAGATCGCATCCCTCTTCGCGGAACTTCTCCCCCGCTTCATCCACCAATTGGGTTGGAGGGTCCGGCTCCACGCCGTCGAAAATCGCATACGGAACATCCGCCTCTTTCAGGGAATCGATGACCGGCCCTATCACGTTCTCCTTCACCAGGATGGGATCGGTTACTACCAGGACCTTTTTCCCTCGCAGTCGCCTCACTTCCTCGCCGACCGCCTTCGCGGCATCCAGCCCAAAGATAATTTTGGACGGCGAATGGAAAATATGCGATATACCCGTGATAACTTCGGACATGTGATAACCTCCCTTTCTTGCCCC
>CBFDAY010000272.1:0-4417 GCA_965602895.1 uncultured bacterium | reverse complement strand
GTGAAGAATCCCCCCTTGAATTCCAGGTTTTCGGAAAAACGGTCCTGCCGGGAAAAGAAGCAATATTTAAGAGATTCGGCCTCGCGCACTCATAAAATGATTGAAGCGGTAATTTTCGACATGGACGGCCTTATGCTCGACACCGAGCGCATGGCCAGGCCCGCGTGGTTTCGGGCGATGGAGGAGTTCGGCGCCACCCTCAGCGACGAGCAATACCTCAGAATCGTGGGCCGCAACTCCGTGGATTCGAGAAAAATCCTGAAAGAAATTCTGGGCTCCGATTTTCCGCAGGAGGATTGCCGCAATCGAATGCGGGAAATTTACTACGCCGACATCGCCGAGAACGGAATTCCGATAAAACCGGGACTTCCGGAGCTGCTTGACTTTTTAGAAACGGAATCGATAAAAATTGCGGTCGCAACCTCGACCGCGCGCGAGTTCACCATTCCAAAACTTGAACTGACCGGGCTTGATTCATATTTCAAAATCATTGTCTCAGGCGACGATATCGAAAACGGCAAGCCCGCTCCCGACATTTTCCTCATGGCGGCCAAGTTGCTTGAGACTTTTCCCGAAAGGTGTGTCGTGCTGGAGGATTCCTTTTCCGGTATCCGCGCGGCGCACGCCGCAAAAATGATACCCATCATGGTTCCCGACCTCGCGCAACCGACAGATGAGATGAGGGCGCTCGCGCACGCCGTGGTACCTACACTATGTGATGCGCGGGGAGTAATATCGCAGATGCTGTAATGGCCTGAATTCGATACAAAGCCGATAAACAAGCTATTCAACTCCATCCTTTCAGAATTTGCCTACGCGTTCCAGCTCGTCTTTAACCTCGTAGTACAGCTTTTTGTATTGTTTTTTCATCATCTGCTCTTTCATGCTCACCTGGTACGCCGCCGTTTGCGATTGGTATTCCCGTATGATTTCAAACTCCTCCCTGCCCCGGAGAGCCTGGGGCGCGGTCTTCTCCATGCTCTCGACGGCTACGATGAATTTCTTGCGCTCGGACTTCAGGTAGCGGATGCCGTTGTTCATGGCGATCAGAAGTTTGTTGTGGGTCGTCGCTATCATGAATGGGGGCTCGATGATCTCCATCTGTCCTCGGATGGCCTCTTTCTGGGCTATGTAGCCGTCGAGCTTTTGGAGGTAGTCCGGATATTTGTACTGGTTTATCTTCGGGAGCTTCCCGACGCGCATATCGACGGCGTCGTTCCTCTCGACAAGCGGCATGACCTGCTCGAGGTACTTCTTGCGGCCGCCACCGCAGGCGCAGAGCATCGCCGCGACCGCGGCAAGCGAGACGATCCATTTTCCTTTTCGTACGAGGTTTGAACGGAACATGGCGAGGCGCCTCCATTTGGGGATCGGGCAAGGCACTGCGAAGACCGGCATTAAGGATCGTCGTGGAACGGCGGGCGCTTTTCGGGCGCCTGACGCTATTCCCTGACGCTATTGATCTTGTGTTTTCGGATCTTGTAGTTGATTACGCGGGGACTGATTCCCAGCAACCTCGCGGCGTTTTTCTGCACCCACCCCGTGCGTTCGAGCGCCTGGACAATGAGCATCCGTTCGACGTCCTCCAGCTTGATTCCCTCCTCGGGAATATCGAGAATGCCCTTTGCCTTCGAGGGACGCCCCTCGTAGAGCGCAATGTGTTCCGGCAATATCTCCTTGCCGTCGCACATGATGACGGCGCGCTCGATAACATTTTGAAGCTGCCGTATGTTGCCGGGCCAGTGGTATTCCTTGAGCATTTTTCCGACGGCGGTGGAGACGCCCTTTATCTGGGTGCTGATCTGGCGCTGGAACTTCTTGAAGAAGAAGTCGACGAGAGGCTCGATGTCATCGGTCCTTTCGCGAAGCGGGGCGAGTTCGATCGTGACCACGTTAAGCCTGTAAAAAAGGTCTTCGCGAAACTCGCCCGACTCCATGAGTTCGGTCAGATCCTTGTTCGTAGCGGTGACGACCCTTACGTCGACGCTGATTGTCTGCGTGCCTCCCAGGCGCTCGAACTGATGCTCCTGAAGCACGCGCAGGATTTTCGCCTGGGTGCTCGTGCCCATGTCCCCGATTTCATCGAGGAATATCGTGCCTCCGTTGGCCTGCTCGAAGCGGCCCACGCGCTGGCGATGCGCGCCGGTGAACGCGCCTTTTTCGTGTCCGAAAAGTTCGCTCTCCAACAGGTTCTCAGGGAGCGCGGCGCAGTTGACCTTGACGAAGCTGTTTTTGGCGCGGGGGCTGTTGAAGTGTATCGCGCCGGCAATCAGCTCTTTGCCTGTGCCGGTTTCGCCGGTGATCAGGACGGCCGCGTCGGTTGGGGACACCCTGCGCAGCAGCGAGAATACTCGTTTCATCGCCGGTGAATTGCCCACGATGTCGTCGAACCGGTATATGACGGGTTGGGTGCGGCGAAGAAAATCGATCTCATTTTTCATCCGTCGCTTTTCGACGGATCGCGAGATGCGCGCAAGTATCTCGTCCGGGCCGCTCGGCTCGTGGATGAAATCGGCGGCGCCGCCGCGCATTGCCTCCATCACGTGTTTTACGCCCGCCCGTGGCGATATCGGGATGAACACCGTCTGCGGGCTCTGCTCCAGGAACTTGACGAGAAATTTGGCGGCGGCCGTATCGAATTTGCCCACCTCGAGCAACGCGGCGTCGTACTGACGCCTGGCGGAAAGCGACATGGCGTCCGAGAACGAATCGGCCGCGTCGAGCTTGACTTCGCTCTCATCAACCATATCGGATAATGACTCCAGAAGCGTACCATCTTCGCTGATAATAAGTATGTGTTGCATGGTTTTTCCCGGTGGCTCAGGCGACCGCATCGACGAGTGAGCTGACCATCTCCTTGTATTCCCCATATTTGGCGATGTAACGCTCAATGGATTCTTTGCCGAGGTGGGGGCGTTCGGCAAGTATTATCTTCCAAGCCAGATTGTTGCTGAACGATTTGGGCGACTGCATGTTTTCGGTAAAATGCAAATCGGGCTCATGCGACAAGATGTCCGCGAGATGCACTATTGCCGTGAGCGCCGGCTCCCGGCTCGGGGGTGCAAGGGCAAGCACATCGAGAGGACGATGATGATACGCGATCGACTCGATCAGCGGTGCGGGCAAATCCCATTTCTGGGCGAGCCATGCCCCCAGAGTGGCGTGGTCCACTCCCATTATACGCTTTTCCGCCTCGATCGGCGCGATTTCCTCTTTTTGCTGCAGCTTCGAGATTTCTCTGAGCTTGGAATGAAAATATTGGTCCAGGATCAGCTTTCCGATGTCATGAAGCAGCCCGGCGACGAAGTCTACTTCCTCCATGCCGAACTCCAGGTCGCGGGAGAGCATCCTCGATGCGGCCGCGCACCCGAACGAATGCTGCCAAAATTTGGTTCGATCAAAGCTGCTTCCCTTACGTCGCGCAGGGAACAGACGCACAATCGATATTCCCGTAACGATATTGATTATCTCGGAAAGGCCCAGAATTGTAAGGGCCAGCTTGAGAGAAGCGATCTTCTGGCTCATTCCATAGAAGGGTGAGTTGGCGACTTTAAGAATGTTTGCGGTAAGAGAAGGGTCCCTCTCGATGATTTTGGAAATGTCTTTCATGGAGGACTCTTCGTTGGCAACGAGCCGCAGGATCTTCATGGGGACTTCGGGGAGAGTCGGAAGCCCGCCGATTTTCTCGACCTCGCGCTTTATCTTATCCAGTGCCTTTTCCGACATAGTCGTCAGCGCCTCCGGGGAATCATCCATCAGCGCTCCCTTTCCGATGCCTCATCATGGCTTAGCATATTTTAGCATAGCAGGTTTTTATTTTGCAAATCCTTCGACATTCCATGTCGGCGCCACATCATTATATGAACTCGGCAGTTGCGAGGTTCGGCGCGCCTGATATGGTATAATGAATAATGGAGCAGGTTGGATGGCCGCGGTCGCGCGCAGGCGGGACTGAGGAAAGTCCGAGCTCCGCAGGGCAGGATGCTCGCTAACGGCGAGTGAGGGCGACCTTAAGGAAAGTGCAACAGAAAATACACCGCCGGAATCCGCCCTCGGGCGGATGAGCCAGCGCCCCTCGGGCGCGCCGGTAAGGGTGAAATGGTGCGGTAAGAGCGCACCGGCGGCGGGGTGACTCGTCGGCCTGGCAAACCCCATCCGGAGCAAGATCAAATAGGAAGGCGATGGAGTGGCCCGCTCCCGATGCCTTCGGGTTGGATCGCTAGAGGTGTCCGGCAACGGGCATCCCAGATGAATGGCCATCTCGGTCCCCCTTGCATGGAGGACCGGACAGAACTCGGCTTACAGACCTGCTCCATAAGACTTTATACGCGGAGGAAACTTTCCCTGAAGGTTTCCTCCGCTGCCTTTTGAGGCTCCCGCGAAAAAAACATCAAATAGGTCAGCATGCCGCATCGTT
>CBFDAY010000271.1:0-4423 GCA_965602895.1 uncultured bacterium | reverse complement strand
CTCCTCTACAGCGTCGGCGGCGACTTGGACGACGACGGCGGGGAAAAGGCCGAGCCTCCCTGGCTCCCTGAAACCGACGGCGACATGGTCTTTGCGCCGCCTGAATAAAATAGGGACAGACACCATTTCTCCAATATGAACTGGGCAATGGATTCCCGCCTCCGCGGGGATGACGTCGAGAGGCGGGAATGACGTCGAGCCCGAAGTCGAGTTAGTTTCTTAGGAGCATCCTCACCCGCTTCGCGGGAGACTTGACTAAGAAACGGGCGGCGGGACTGTCCCAGATTTACGGGCCGAAGGCCGTAGAATCGGGACTGTCCCAAGCGAAAGGCAACATCAGTTTCTTAGGAGGGAGTAAAGGGCGCAGCCCGATCATATGGATGGGACAGCCCGCGCGGCTAGGGTTTCTTCCGCTCTTCTTCGCGGTCGAGGTCTTCCCGGGTGAGTTCCCAAATGAGGCACTGGTTGCGGTGCTTGCAGTGGAGTTCGGGACTGCGGCACTCCATGCACCGCTCGCACATGTAAACCTCGAACTTCTCGCACCTGAACCGCTCGGGAAGCTCGGGATGCTTCGGACACTGCATTGTCAATAATTACCCGATCGCTAGCCTAATACCGCCTGTGCGCTGTCGGGCGCGGGAATATCCACGGGCGCGGGCTTGATGAATCTTGCGGTCACTTCCACCGTGTCGGGCACGCCAAGCTGTTTGTACAGGAACTCGAACTGTTTCTCAAGCGTCTCGCAAATCGGTCCCTTGACGTCGGAGGGCAGGTCCCACATCTGCTTTTTGAACGGGCCGAACCCCTTCTTGCGCGTCTTGTAGATGAACTGCTCGTCGGTCTGGCCTTCCTTGCGCTCGTCGGCGTGCGCTTCGTTCAGATGATCGCAAACCGCCTGCCGCAGCTCTCCGGGGAATGCCTTGTGGTCGTAGATGATGTTCTGGAAGCCCGTGGCGAGGTGTATCTCGGCGGTCTCCTTCTCGGGGAAGAGGTGGAACGCGTCGTCGGGCAGGGTCGATGCGCCGTGCTGCACGGCGCCGGCCATTCCGTATTCCTCCTTTGAAATCTTCGAGAGCTTTTCGAGCGTGTCGAAATCGACGTTCACCTCCGCGATCGTCCCATCGGGAAGCGGTGTGCCGCCATGGGCCGTGCCGGTCTGGACGCTTATCTTGCTGATGCCGGGCATGTCGCCGGAGCTTTCTTTGAGCTTCTTGCCATAGTTTGTCATGAACCCCCTGAGGTCCTCGACAGTGCTGTTTTCGGTGCCGACCTCCCCTATCTCGCCTCCGATGGAAACCGTGACGCCCTCGGGCTCTCTATCGCGGATGAATGTGGTGAGTTCGTGCGTGACGGCGGCGTTGGCTTCCTGCTGAATCTCCTCGGTGGGCTTGCTCAGATCGACGAGGGTGGAGGAATCGATGTCTATGTTGAAAAAGCCTCCGTCGATAGCCTCGATTATCAGGTCGCGTATCGCGCCGAGCTCGGCATTGGGTGACGCGGCGTACTTCTTGGCGTTCACCTGGAAATGGTCGCCCTGGATGAACACCGGCCCGGTGTAGCCGCTTGCGAGCGCGGCCCCGAGGACGGCGGTCGTGTATTCGGAGGGCCTCTGCTCGGTGTAGCCGATCTCGGACCGGGCTATCTCGAAGATGACGGGGCCGACTTTGTTTCTGATCGCCGCGCGGAAGATCATGTCGGACACATCGAAGGTCAGGCCGCGAATGTTAATCGCCGGCACGGTGAAACCAGAGCACTCTTCGCGCCCGCGGGCCATGTACAAATCGTGGATGCTGGCGAGCCTTGCGCCGCAGGCGTCGGCGCCCGCCCTTGTGAGCCACCGGCAGAGCTGCCGGATGTCGTTGTCGGCATTAAAGATCGAGTTGTAGACGAGCGCATATGCAAGCTTGCGGAAACTATCCTCATTGGCGACGCTCAGCTTGCCGTCCGCGAGTGTTGCAACGCCTGCCAGCGAAGGTTTCAGTTCCTCCAAATTCTTATACAAATCAACTGAACTCATTATTCCTCCCCCTCATATTTGATTGTATCACTGCATTTGCCTGCTCAACGCGCCGTTCCATGACGCCGTGATGGATTGCGCATTCAAAATCTATCCTGAATTATATCGCCGCGAAGTGTCTGTGTCAATCGGGAAAAAGCTGGAGTCAACCCTTTTTCCGAATTTCGAATAACAAGATTGTCCCGGCCTATCGGCGGCGCTTTATACCCCTTCAGAGGAGCAAATTCCGACCCGGGCCGGACCGGATATCCCTATTGCACAGGGGAAGAGCGATCCGTCGCCGCATCGGGAAGCTTGCCTTTTTTATGTCCGAAAACTATAATTACCTGAATACACGGGAGGGACGCAGGTGATTGTTGCGAGCAAATGAGAAAAGATACCTTATCGCTTTGGCTGATCCTGGCGTTTGCCGTAGGCGTCATCTTCTTTTTTAATGTAAGGGGGGTACAGTTCTACCTCGTCCCTTCGGATTCGATGGAGCCGACCCTCATGAGGTCGGATTATATCGGCGCTTTCAGCGTCAAGCCCTCGGAGCTGCAGCGTGGCGACATCGTGGTGTTCACCAGCGGATTGGAGGGCGATTTCTACGTGAAGAGGGTAATCGGGCTGCCGGGCGACGCGGTGGCTATCTCCCGGGGGGTCGTCTACATAAACGGCAGCAAGCTGGACGAGCCGTACGTCGCGCATCGCGAAGAGGGCGATCTTCCCCCGGTGAAAATCCCCGACGGGCATATATTCGTCATGGGCGACAACCGCTCCAACAGCGTCGACAGCCGACGTTATGGGCCCATTTCGACGAGACTTGTCGAAACGAGGGCCTCCTTCATATACAGCCCCGTAAGCAGGATGGGCCGCGTCGAATAACCGCTTTCCGGCGACCGGCGCAAAGGAGAGGAATCAAGGCAAGACGTTATGATCCTTTATCTGATCAGACACGGAGAGACCGACTGGAACGTCGAGCGAAGGTGTCAGGGATTCAGCGACAGCCCGCTGAACGAGACTGGCCGTCGCCAGGCGGAGGCTACCGCCAGGCATCTGAGCGACATCAAGATTGACGCAATCTACTCCAGCACTCTCGGCAGGGCCTACGAGATGGCCTGCTTGATCGCCGGGTATCATGGGGTCTCCGTCCGGACGACCGATGCATTTCGGGAGTTGAACCAGGGCGAATTCGAGGGGCTCACCCTGACGGAACTGGTGGAGAACCACTCGGATTTCCTCCAGCGGTGGCTCAGCAACCCGGCGGACATCAAGGTGCCGGGCGGAGAATCGATGCGCGAGTTGCAGGCGCGCGCGTGGTCGGCGCTGGAGGAAATCGTCGAAGGGCGCGACGACGGCAATGTGGTCGTCGTAAGCCACAACCTGTGCAACCTGGCGCTGCTGTGCCGGATCATGAAACTGGACCTGGCCGACTTCCGACGTCTCCACCAGGACGTAGCCGCAATAAATATCGTGGAATTCGGCGGCCAATGGCCGCATCCTGTGGTCCTGCGCTTGAACGACACCTGCCACCTTCGATAGGAGCTCCCGAATATGGAAGCGTCGAAGCGGAACATGACGGTATTTTCCGACTATATCTGTCCGTTTTGCTTCATCGGCGCGCGACTCGCCGAAAAGCTGGCGGGCGAGCTCCCGATTCGTCCCGTTTGGAAAGGATTCGAGATCCATCCCGAGACCCCGCCCGAGGGTGTTCCGCTGTCGCGTTTCATGCCCTCCGTCATTTCCGGCCTGACGGCCCGCGTTCAAGAACTTGCCGATGAGATAGGCCTCGAAATGAGCATCCCCATCAAGCTTTCCAACTCGCGTCTTGCGCTGCTCGGCGGTGAGTTCGCACGCGAAGAGGACAAATTGGATGAATATCACGAGGCCGTCTTCAGCGCCTATTTCCAGCAGGGAAAAGACATCGGCGATATCGAGGCGCTCCTGGAGATTGCGGATTCGACCGGCCTGGACCGCGATTCTTTTCGGCAATCCCTCTTGAACGGGGAGCATATAGACGCGCTGAAGGATTCCGTCAGGCGCGCCCACTCACTTGGCTTGAGCGCCGTGCCGTCATTCGTGTTCGACAACGGAAGTACCATCATCGGGGCCCAGCCTTACGACCTGCTCAAGGCGGCGGCGGAAAAGTATCTCCTGGACGCGACTTAGGAAGAGAGCGGATGAAGGAATTCGCGCCTGCGCGCAGGATACAATTTGCAAGCTCGAATTCATTCTGATATTGAAGGGGATTTAGGAGACCGAGTAATATAACTTGGATTTTTGCAAACCACTAACAGACTAACTCAAGGAGGGTGAAACAAATGGCCAAAGCATATCTGAAAATCTCGGTTGAAGCCGGAATGGAGCGCGAAGTCTGCGAGGCGCTGAGGAAAGTGCCGGAAGTAAAAACGGCCGACCTCACGACCG
>CBFDAY010000270.1:0-4434 GCA_965602895.1 uncultured bacterium | reverse complement strand
GGAAGCATCGTTTTGTAGTTCTTAAGGAGTTCGGCCTCCTCCTCCCGTTCCGGATATACCAGCACCTTGGCTTCGAGCGAATTCCCGAGCAGCCCGTTCTTGCGCCCCGTCTCGAGGGCCTTCGTGACCGTTCCCCTGATTTTCAGGAGGGCGTCCCAGCGCGCCGCCAGGCCGTCATCGATGTATTCCTCTTTCGCCTTGGGCCAGGAGCACAGGTGGATGCTGGTCTCCCGATCGGGCTGATTGGGGATCGCACGCCACGCCTCTTCGGCCGTAAAGCACAGGGCCGGCGCGAGCATCCGGGTGAGCGCGTGGATAATGAGATTGAGCGCCGTCTGCGACGATCTGCGCGCCGGGTTGTCCGCGGCGAATGTGTAGAGGCGGTCCTTCAGCATGTCGAAATATAATGAACTCAAGGACAGCGTGCAGTAATTGTAGAGCGTGTGAAACGCCGTATAGAATTCATATTTCTCATACGCCTTCGTGATCTTCGCGATCGTGTGCTGCAGCGCATGGAGGGCCCACCTATCCAGTTCTTCCATCCGCTCGTAGGGCACGGAATGTTTTTCTGGATCGAAGTCGTACAGGTTGCTCAGCAGGAACTTGAACGTATTGCGCAAGCGCCGGTAGGCGTCGGCAAGTTGCTGCAGTATATCGAACGAGACGCGAATATCCTGCGTGAAGTTCTCCGAAGCGACCCACAGCCGCAGCACGTCGGCGCCGTATTTTTTCAATACCTCTTCCGGATAGATCGCGTTGCCGAGGCTTTTCGACATCTTCTTGCCGTCGCCTGCGACGGTAAAACCGTGCGTGACGACGGACCGGTACGGGGCCCTTCCCTTCACCGCCACCGAAGGCAGCAGCGAAGACTGGAACCATCCTCTGTACTGGTCTGTGCCCTCGATATACAGATCGGCCGGGAAAGACAGACCCTCGGTCGTCTCTAGGACGGCCCTGTGGCTGACTCCAGATTCGAACCACACGTCGAGTATGTCCTCTTCCTTTCGGAACTCTTTCGAGCCGCAGTCGCATTTGGCGCCCTCGGGGAGCAGCCTCTCGGGCTCGGTCGTAAACCAGATGTCTATGCCGTTTTCGGCTACGAGCTTCTTCAGGTGTTCAAATGCGTCTTCGGCGAAAAACTCTTTTTCGCATTTCTTGCAGTAGAAAATCGGGATCGGAACGCCCCACGAGCGCTGTCGCGAGATGCACCAGTCGGGCCGGTTGGCCACCATTCCGTATATCCTGTCCTCTCCCCACGCGGGGATCCATTCGACGTCCTTTATCCCCTCAAGCGTCTTTTCCCTCAACTGGTTGGCGTCGACGGATATGAACCACTGGGGCGTCGCCCGAAATATAATGGGCTCCTTGCAGCGCCAGCAGTGGGGATACTGGTGTTCGAAGTCCTCGACATGAAGCAGCATCCCTTTCGCGCGCAGCAAGTCTATGATGCCTTCGTTGGAGTCGAACACGTGACGCCCCTCGAATTCCGCGAACTCCGACGTAAAGCGGCCGTCGTCGTCGACGGGCGAATAGATATCCAGATCATACCGGAGCGCCACGACGTAGTCGTCCTGACCGTGGCCCGGCGCAGTGTGCACCAGCCCGGTGCCCTGTTCGAGTGTGACGTGTTCGCCCAAAATGACCGGGCAGATACGGTCTATGAACGGGTGCCTGTAACGGATCGAGTCGAGTTCGCTCCCTTTGAAGCGGCCGACGACCGGAGAGGCGGCGTCCGCGCCGATTGTCTCGAGCACGACCGGCTTCAGGTACTCCGCCATGAGATACACTTCGGACCCGACGTCAACGGCCACGTATTCGAGATTCGGATGCACGCACGTCGCGAGGTTCGCCGGAAGAGTCCACGGCGTCGTTGTCCAGATGAGGAGATAAGCTTTTTTGTCCAGTTCCGCCAGTCCCTCTAAGACCTCGAACTTGACCCATATCGAGGGAGAGGTATGGTCGTCGTACTCCACCTCGGCCTCGGCCAGCGCGGTGCGGCAGCTTGCGCACCATGAAATGGGCTTTTGCCCTCGATAAATATAGTGCCGCTCGTACATCTCGCCGAATACGGTGATGATTTTCTCTTCGTACTTGCGGCTCAGCGTCAGGTATGGATGCGCCCAATCGCCCAGGATCCCGAGGCGCTGAAAATCCTCCGTCATGATATCGACATATTTGAGCGCATGCTCGCTGCAGCGCCGGCGTATCTCGGACTTGGGAAGGTCCTTTTCGTCCTTCCCGAGCTTGCTCATAACCATGAACTCGATGGGCAGTCCGTGGCAGTCATAGCCGGGAACATATGGCGCGTCATGCCCGGTCATCGTCTTGAACTTGATAATCATATCCTTGAGGATTTTATTCAAGGCTGTCCCGAGATGTATGTCGCCGTTGGCGTATGGCGGGCCGTCGTGGAGTATGAACTTCGGGCTGTCCGCCATCTTGTCTCGGATTTTTCCGTAAAGGTCCATCTCCTTCCATGAAGCGATGAAATCGGGCTCCCTTTGCGGCAGCCGAGCCTTCATGGGAAAGGACGTTTTCGGGAGATTGAGCGTCTCCTTGTAATCTGTCTCTCCGTTTTTCAGCGCTTTCGACATCCGGATATCACCATCGAATGAACTCGTCCTCTGGAATCTCTACAGCAGATAAATGTAGCACAAAAGGTGGGCTTTGTCAAGATGCCCAGAAAAAACACAAGGGGTCTTAAGTATTTATAAGAGCGGGTTTTATGCCTCAATATGGGAGGAGAAAGGCGATTATTGGCCTGATAAGTCTCAAATGATGGGAAGGAGCGTTTTTTTCGTCTTAGCCCTCTCCTGAGCGCCTATCTCGGAAGACCGGCAATTTCATTGTTGTGCCATGTCTCCCGATGGAGTACAATACAAGATGTTTTGCGGAATCGGACGTTGACGACTGCGCCCCCATATTTCGGGAGGCCGCATACATTAGTCAGATTGATCCGAAGTAGTTGGCAAACGGAGGTATGAATGATAATCGACAGTCACGTTCATTTGTTTTTCGAGGGATCGGAACCGGAATCGTTCTTCGAGGGATGTGCGAGGTCGGGCATCGCTTTTTTCAATAAGAACTCCGGCGAAACCGACGTCGACATATCCTCGATGCTCGGCGTGAATATGGAACTCCTCACCGATCGGAACGGCGACAAGCTCGTCGCGAAGATGGACGAGGCCGGAATCGATAAGGCCATCATCTTACCGCTCGATTTCTGGCTCGGATGCCCGCAATGCGACGGCGTCAGTATCGAGGAAAAGAACGCGATCTATGCCCGGGCCGTCAAGCGCCACAACGGAAGGCTGCTCACACACGTAGGCGTCGACACGCGCCGCCAGAATGCGCTCGAGATCATGCAAAGGGGCGTCGAGGAATACGGCGCCGTTGGACTGAAGTTGCATCCGACCGCCGGCTTCTATCCCGATGATCCGGTCTGCGCGCCGCTCTACAAGAAGGCGCTTGAATATGACATCCCCGTCCTGATACACTCTGGCAACGAGCCTGCGCCGTTGCGGATAAAATTCTCACAGCCGAAATACATAGACACCGTGGCGGCGGAGTTTCCGGACCTGAAGATAATCATCGCGCACACCGGCCACGGCTGGTGGCAGGAAGCCGTCGACCTGGCGTGCATGAAGCCGAACGTTTACGTCGATTTCTCCGGATGGCAGATGGAATACGTCAACGGCGCGGATTACTATTATCATCCTCTGCGGTTCGCCATCGACACGCTCGGCCCGTGGCGCGTGATGTTCGGAACAGATGGCTCGATGCCGGATATGATATTATCTCCGAAGGATTGGGTGCTCGCGCTGAAGGAGCACAATTCGCCGTCGGGCATAACCTTTGCTGAGGAAGAAATCGACATCGTGCTCGGGCGCGCCGCCGCCCGGCTTTACAAAATAGAAGATTAGCCGGCCCCGCCGGTTCCGCCCTGATGGAAAGGAGAGTTGTGCATGAAGGCCAGAAGATTCGAAGTTCTGAGCAAGAAGGAAATCGGACAGATCCACGCTCAAAGACTTTGCCGAGCATTTCCGGATCAATAGCAACTTCCTTTTCCAGAGGCTCAGCCTCATTGACGGTGAAATTGTAGCGGTCGAATACGTCAAGTATGCCAGTACCGATAATGCCCTCCTCGACGAAATCGGCATTTGTAAACAGCCGATCGGGCAGGAGAATGTCGGTTTTACGCCAGTCATAGCCGGCTAGCGGCTCGAACAAACCGCCATTGAGGCTAATATCAAATTGCAGAAGTCCGAGCTGTATAAGTCACTGTCTTGAATCCCTCTCGATCCCCCTGTCCCAAAGGGGGAGGGGAATAACCCCCTTTTCCAAATGGAAGCTGAATGCTCCCCTTGTCCAAAGAGAAAGTGAAGAATCCCCCCTTGAATTCCAGGTTTTCGGAAAAACGGTCCTGCCGGGAAA
>CBFDAY010000269.1:0-4445 GCA_965602895.1 uncultured bacterium | reverse complement strand
CGGCGCCTGGGTATCGATCACGAAATCCAATGAGACCTCCGACACGTTTCCGAGCGCATCCTGAGCGGTCAGATGTATCGTGTTGGGGCCTTCGGGGAACGTTTCTTCCGAGAATGCAAACTCGCCGTTGGGCTCGCTTCCGAAAACGTTGAGGGGCGAACCGCTGGGCGGATTTTCAAACACGACCTCCGGGTCTATCTCGACCACGCCCTCGACCGCGATGGCCGGCGTGTTGAGGGCGCTGTCGCGGATCGGATAGGTGATGTCGAGGCCGGAATACTCGATGAGAATAGGGTTCACGCTGATAGGATACTCAAAATTGCCGTCGACGCTCTCGACGACCTCACTCAGGATCTCGTTGTTCTCATCGGGCACGAGATGGTACACCGTGAAGGTGTCGCAATCCGTCGGGAACGAGAGCAGCGAGCCCTCATATATGGGATCGTCGATCCATATGGCGTAATAGGTCTTGCCGTAGTTCGCAAACTCGCCGCCCTTGGCCACGCTTCCGGCCAGGCGTTGCATGAAGAGCGAATCCGTCTGGACAGGCGCGCCGTCGAGTTTGCTTGCCAGCAGAAGGTAAGTGTAGTATGCCTTCTTCTCGTCCGCGTTGCCGTCGTTCAACGGATTGTTGATCAACCCCGTGTTGTCGAAATAGTGGTTGGGCACACCTTTCCAGTCGTGGAACTCCTTCAAAGGCGTCCAGAAGACCTTTTCCATGCCGAGGCTCCGGTAATGCAGCAGCCTTCGGGCCAAATCTCGAGCATGGTCATCCTCGGTCTGGGGATCCCACCCATCCGGTGTGTCGCTGTAGGTGGCCGTTTCGGTCACCCAGATGGGCAGATCTCCATATCCGTGGGCGGCAAAGAGGTTCTTAATCTCAACGACTACATTGTCCAGTCCTATATAATCGTTGTTCATTGCGGTGGCGAACCAATGAACATCGAATACATCGAAGTAGGGGGCGCCGCCGTAACCGTCGAGAGTCGTGAACACGGTATCGTAGAAATCTTGCAAACCGGCCAGGCCCCGCGCTAATCCGCCGATGAGGACGACGGCCGTGGGATCGGCCAAGTGGATAGCCTCCGCGCTTTCCTTCACGAACAGAGCGAAGTTCTCGGGAGTGTCAGTCCACTCTGTTGGGCTGTCGGGCTCGTTTCCGATTTGCCAGTAACGAACCACGGGCGAAGTGGGGGCATCGTCGATGCCGTCGCCGTCGTACCGCTCAACGAACGCCTGCACGAAATTCCTGTATGCGGGCAGGTCGGTGGGCAAGGCTTTCGCATTCGCCCCGGCGTCCAGCGGGTGTACCTGGTTTAAATTGAGGAGAAGCTGGATCCCGAGGTCGTTCGCCTCCTGGATGATAGGGTCGGGCATTGTGAAATTGTAGACTCCGCTTCCCGGCTCAAGCTCGACGCCGCCCCATACCGCGACGCCGGCCATGCGGGCCCAACCGGTATTCGCCGGCGGAAGCAATTCCAGGTGCTCGTCGGACCGCACCATGAAAAAGCCGAAAGTCAGGTCTTCCGGCGAAGGCTGTTGGGCCACGGCAATAGCCGAAGGGCCTATAACAACGAAAAGCAGGGCCGGTAGCAGAAGGGTGAAAAATCTTACTGAGTTTTTCAAACAAGCTTTTCGTACCATATCAGCACCTCGTGGGGACAGCTAACGCTGTCCCGCATCCTCCCCTCATCTCCATATTGACACACCCCAAAAAAAACGGAAACATGCGCACATCTCCAAAGTTTTGGTTTACTTGAAGGCACAAAATGAGCAAAAACAATGCCACTTCTTTTTGAAAACGTAACTCTAAACGTGACAGAGTGTTAGAAATGCCAGGGTGGCGGGCGATGACGATACGGTAATTACAATATCGTAATATATTACAAAATTGTTAGCGATTGACTGATTCCGTCTTTGTCGAATCACAGCCGATACCATGCCCGTGTCGGTGCGCCTGGGATTGACGCAGGCCCTTGTTTGAGTGAACCGTCACAAGGTATTTCATGCGGTCGAAATAGAGAGGGCCTTTTCCCTCCGAGATAACTAATGCGCAAAGCCATTGCTGTCGCCTCGAGCATGGCGCTGGAACTGTCAAGGCGTCAAGGCCGGGAACTTGACAGACCTTGACTCATTTGGGCATAATAAAGGTTCGTGGGCATGCGGGATTCGATTGAAGGAGTTTTGGGCTACTCTTGAACGATTTTTGTTTGCGGGAGGATCAGCTTCCAAAACTCGTGATGACTGAATTGACCCACCTCATACAATTGCTTTATCCCTGGGAAGTTGTGAGTCAATATCCTCAATCTTGCAGTCCCGGATGAAATCAATGACAGGGTTGCAATGCCTGTCCACCTTTGGTTTTTGTGGTTATGCAGATCTGATGGTATTGGTGTGTTGAATATGGAAGTTGGTTAGAATGGTAGCGTATCATACGGAAAGCATAAAGGCGGTAATCGCGGCGGGTGGTTTAAAGAGCCGTTCGATCGAGCCATTGAACATTTCGAAGGCGTTTTTTCCTTTGCTGAATCGTCCTGCCATCGTTCACATTCTTGACACTCTTGGCTCCATCGGTATATCGGAGGCCTTTTTGGCGGTGGGCGGCAACGAGTTGGAGTTTGCCTCTTTGCCCGAGGGTTCCAACGGGCTTTGTGTGCACACGGTGGTCGAGAAGCGACCGCGCGGCACGGCGGGTTGCGTCAAGCGGCTTGAGGAGCGTTTGCTGGGTCATACGCTTGTGGTTGTGACGGGCAACGTGCTGTTTTTCACCGAAGACGACATATCCGAGATGCTTCGGTTTCATCGCCGCTCGGGCGCGGAGTTGACGGTGGGTCTCATATCGGCGTCGAGGAAAAACGGCATGGACACCGAGAAGGTGCTTATCGGCGTCGACGGTCAGGTTGAGGACATATCGCGGATTTACCCCGCGGTGCCCCGCAACGGCGGCCCGAAGACCTCGGGTGTGTACGTGATGGAGCCGTGTGTGCTCGAGTGCGTCGGCGCGGAGGTTTTCTGCGACATAAAAGAGCAGCTTGTGCCGCGTCTTCGCAAGCTGGGCAAAAAGGTCGTGGGCTGGGAGCACGGCGGTTACAGTTCGGGCGCCTGCACGGTGGACGATTATCTTCGGGTGAATTTCGAGTTTTTGAGCGACTACGAGCTTGCCGGGGAGTACCTGCGCGGGTACCGGGAGATAAAAAAGCAGGTGTGGGTGGGTCGCAACGTGGACATAAGCCCCTCCGCCACGCTTATTCGGCCCCTGCTGATAGGGAGCGACACCCGCATAGAGGCCGGCGCCTCCCTGATTGGCCCCTGCGTCATAGGCGACAGGTGCGTGGTTAAGGCCGAGAGCTTCGTAAGGGAGAGCGTTTTGTGGTCCGACAGCGTGGTTCCGGCCGGGTTCGAGATAGAGAAGTGTCTTGTGAGCGGCCGGGCGTCGAGTCCGCGCAACGGCCACTGCCGCGACACGGTGGTTCTGGACGGCGTGTTGTCGCCCCTGGGGTATTCGGGCGGGGCGCGCGGCGAGCCTTCAAGGAGCGGGCTTGCGTGCAGCCGGTCGCGCGGTTCGGCGGGCGAGAAGGCGTACCTGTTCGCCAAGAGGGTTTTAGACGTCGTCGTCTCATCGATTGGTCTTGTCCTGTCGGCGCCGCTGCTGCTTTTGCTAGGCGCTCTCATAAAGCTCGATTCCAGGGGCCCCGCGTTTTTCCTGCAGACCAGGTGCGGCAAGGGAGGCAAGCCGTTTCGGATGATAAAGCTTCGCTCGATGGTAAGCGACGCCGAGGATCTGAAGCCCGCTCTCCGTCACATGAACCTCGCCGACGGCCCGATGTTCAAGGTCATAGACGATCCGCGCGAGACGCGCTTGGGCCGGATATTGAGGGCGTTCAAGCTCGACGAGCTGCCGCAGCTGTGGAATGTGCTTCGCGGCGAGATGAGCCTTGTGGGCCCGCGTCCGCTGTCGATGAACGAGATGCGTTTCAACCCCCACTGGCGCGACGCCCGCCTCACGGTGAGGCCCGGCATAACGGGCCTGTGGCAGGTAAAAGAAAAAGACGCGCACACGTTCCACGAGTGGGTAAAGTACGACCTCCAATACATCGACGAGCGCTCGCTATGGTTCGATGTGAAGATAATCTTTCATACATTCCTCAAGGTACTGAACGTTAAAAAGCCGGCGGCGCTGAAACGTCTGCCGAACGGCGCGGCCTCCGCAGGCAGAACATAGGGAAAACCCCTTTCAGACCTCCAGCCGCGGGTCCGGTTCAGTCGAGTTCGCGCCTGCATGTCTTGTGTATTTCGGCGGGTCGCGCCTGAGGACGCCTTTTTTTATCCACCCGTTCCCGGCCTCGAAATCATCCTCCATTACAAAGCTTGTCGCCGGTCATAAAGGCGTTTCAGCCGAAGTTGCAAAAAAAAGAGCCGCATGCTATAATTAAATGCACTGGGCG
>CBFDAY010000268.1:0-4459 GCA_965602895.1 uncultured bacterium | reverse complement strand
CCTCCCGTGCGCGGCGTTTACCCGGCGCGACCTTTTTCCATTTCGTTGATGAACCGCTCGAACAGGTAAACGGCGTCGTGGGGGCCGGGCGAGGCTTCGGGATGATACTGAATCGAGAACACGGGAAGCTTTTTGTGCCGCATGCCCTCGACCGTGTCGTCGTTGAGGTTGACGTGCGTGACCTCCACCTCCGACGGCATCGACTCGCGCACGATGGCAAATCCGTGGTTCTCGGCGGCGATTTCGACTTTGCCGGTCGCCAGGTCCTTGATAGGCTGGTTGCCGCCGTGATGGCCGAATTTGAGCTTGCGGATTTCCGCCCCGAGCGCCAAGCCAAGCAACTGGTGGCCGAGGCAGATGCCGAAGGTCGGCTTTTCTTCGATTATCTCGCGGATCGTCTCGACGACGTGCGGCACGCCCCTGGGATCGCCGGGCCCGTTCGAGAGGAAAACCCCGTCGGGCTCGTGCGCCCTCACTTCTTCGGCGGTCGCCGTCGCCGGCAGCACTATGATCTCGCATCCGCGCCGCGCCAGGTTGTTCAGTATGTTGGTCTTGATGCCGAAGTCGAAGCTGACAACGCGATACGTAGCTTTCCCGCGCGCGCGGATTCGGTGTCCCTTGGCGCAAGTGACTTCCTTGACGAGGTCGCGGCCCACCAGCCCGGGCGACGCCTTCGCCTTCGCGATGAGGCTCTCGACGTCTAGGTCCTCAGTGGACAGCACGGCTTTCATCGCGCCCGCCTCGCGTATGTGCCTGGTGAGCGCGCGCGTGTCGACCCCCTCGATTCCCGGGACGTCGCTTTCTGCGAGGAACTCGGCCAGGGGTTTTTGCGAGCGCCAGTTGCTGGGATAGCGGCAGCACTCGCGCACGACGAACCCCTCCACGTGCGGCTTGGCCGACTCGAAGTCATCCTCGTTGACGCCGTAGTTGCCGATGAGAGGATAGGTCATCGTCACTATCTGGCCCTTGTAGGATGGATCGGTGAGAATCTCCTGATAACCGGTCATGCTCGTGTTGAACACGACCTCGCCCGCACGCTCTCCCGGAGCGCCGAAGGAGGTTCCCTCAAAGTACCGCCCATCCTCAAGTGCGAGCAACGCTTTCAACTTTTCACCTCGTTATGAATCTATCGTCCAGAGGACGCACCGCCGTGCGCCCCTACGCCTGCTGCCTCCGCATTCTTCGCGGGCAGGAAATTTTGGGCGGCCACAATATATGTCACCGGCGACCCGCCGGGTCGCCCCTACGGAATCCGTGTTCATCTGCGATCGCTTGAGGGACTGCTTCAGAATTACGGCCCCGATGGGGACTGTCCCTAAATTACGGGAGCGAAGCTCCGTAGATTTGGGGCTGTCCCATCCTGCACAATTCCGCTCATTCGACGAGCCGCCCGTCACGCAGCCGGGGCCTGCCCGCCACGATGACGTGCATCGCGCACCCCTTGAGGCGCATGCCGTCGAACGGTGTGTTGCGCGACTTGGATTCGAAGTCGCTCGCGTCGACCGTGAACTCGGCCGACGGGTCGAACACCGTTATGTCGGCCCTCGCGCCCACCTCCAGCCTGCCCATCGGGAGGCCCAGTATCCGGGCCGGATTGAGCGTGAGCTTGGCGACGGCCTCGGACAGCGTCAACACGCCCTCGCCCACCAGCTCGGTCATGACGAGCGGCAGACATGTCTCCAGGCCCACTATCCCGAAAGGCGCATCGGCGAAATCAACCGCCTTTTCTGCCTGCGAGTGCGGCGCATGGTCGGTCGCGATAGCGTCGATCGTGCCGTCGCGCAGGCCCTCCTTTATCGCTTCGACGTTGGCGGCCGTGCGGAGCGGAGGATTCATTTTAGCATTTGTCCCGATTTCTTGCACGGCCTCATCCGTCAGGCTGAAATAGTGCGGGGCGGTCTCGGCGGTTATGCGCAGGCCCTCGCTCTTGGCCGCGCGTATCAGCTCGACCGAGCCGGCGCAGCTGACGTGCGCGATGTGAAGCCTGCCGCCCGCTCGCCGCGCCAACTCGATGTCGCGCGCGACCATCGTCTCCTCGGCGGCGGCGGGGATTCCATTGAGCCCGAGCCTGGTGCAAATCGGCCCTTCGTTCATGCAGCCGCCCTCCGCCAGAATCGGGTCTTCGCAGTGCGAGATTATCGGCAGGTCGTACATGTCTGCGCATTCGAGCGCGACGCTGAACACTTCATCGTCAACGACTGACCGGCCGTCGTCCGACAGCGCGACGGCGCCCGCCTCTTTGAGGTCGCCTATCTGCACGAGGTCCTTGCCTTCGAGCCCGCGCGTGACGGCGGCGACCGGGTAGATATGGGTCCACGCGGATTCCCTGGCCCGCGCGATCACAAGTCTTATCACATCGACGCTGTCGGCGACGGGGCTGGTATTGGCCATGGGCACGAGGGCGCAATAGCCTCCCTTCACGCCGCTGCGGCTGCCGGTCTCGATCGTTTCCTTGTGCTCGAAGCCGGGCTCGCGCAGATGCGTGTGCATGTCGATGAAGCCCGGCGTGATGACCAGCCTGTCGGCGTCGATGCGCTCGGCCCCCGGCGCGGAAATGCTTTCTCCGATCTCGGCTATTGTCGAGCCTTCGACGAGCACGTCCATCACCGCGTCGGTTCCCGACGCCGGGTCGATGATCCTGCCGTTTTTGATAACCAGTTTCAATTCCAATGCTTTCAATCGACTGCCACTGTGGCGCGTTCGTTTCTCTGTTGACCGGTCACCCGGGGTTCCCCTTGTTGGCTCCGATCAACGGTGGCTATCTGCGAATTGACGGGAAAGCGGCCGCACACCCGACAGGCCGACCGCGCTGGAAAGATGAATATCAAATCCGCACTCAGGCGGCATCACAAGGCTCTTATATTATAGTCGTGGAAGTCGGCGAATGTTTTTTGGAAGTAGCTCACGATCCTTCCGTCCATGTCAAAGAGATACGCAATCAGGGCGGCGCGCGCCCACATGCCGTTTCGCGCCTGCCTGAAGTACATCGCCCGGGGGTTGTTGTCTATCTCAAACGGGATTTCCTCATTGCGCGGGAAGGGATGCATGATGGCGGCGTACCACTTCATGCGCGAAACCATTTCACGGTCCAGGTAGTATTTGCCGGTGTCGAGATGCTCGAAAAACTCGGCGTCTTCCTTGCTGTCGTGTTCGTGCTGGATTCTCGTCATGTAAAGCAAATCGACTTTGTCGATGACTTCGTTCAGATCGCCCGATTCGTAAACTTTCACGCCCTTCTTCGTGAGCTTGCTCCTCAACTCGGCCGGCAGCCTGAGCTTTGGGAGGTCGGGCGATACGAAGTACATCGTTACATTCTCGTACAGCGAGAGAATATTCGCGAGCGACCTTACCGTTCTACCCCTACCGATATCTCCGCAGAAACAGTATGTTTTGTTGCCGGGGCCTTTCGTGAGACCGGGGTATTTCTGCCTAAGCTCATCGAAGCGAGTCCGTTTCGATGAGTCCTTGGGGGATCGGAAGGAAAACGTCAACAGTATCGTGTAGATATCCAGCAGCGCCTGTGTCGGGTGCTCGTCGGCGCCCGCGCCGCCGTTGATTATCGGCACGCTCCGCTGGTTGAATTCCTCGAGGTCGTTCATCAGGTAAGCGCAGCACTCGCCAAAATCGGGTATCCGGCTTCTCATAATGATAAGGTCGAAATAGCTGCTGAACATGCGTACCGAGTCGAACGGGGATTCGCCCTTGTATTCGGAAGACACCGATGGATCGCGGATTTCGTTGCATTTCAGGCCGAGTATCTGGCAGGCGGCCATGAAGGAGAGGAACGTCCGCGTCGAAGCCTGGGTGAAGTACAACATCGCCCGCTTGTGCGAGAGCAGATTGTCCAGATAATGATACCCTTCCTTCGTGCCTGCGATGTTTTTTATCATTGTGGCGACATTCGAGAGATGCTCGAGAAGCCCCGCGTCGAATTGCTCGGAGGAGATCACGTGCTTGAGCCTTTCGTTGCTCTGAAACTCCGGGGTCTTCATCATTATTGGCCTGTTCAGGCGCGATTCATATTCGTGCAGTTCCATGGTAATCCCTCTCTGATCAAGATGTTACGGGGTTTTCCCGGGGCCGGCCGGCGATGTGTCCGGCCCAAAAAAAAAGCCCTCAAAAGAGGGCTATTCATCTGCGAAACTCCTCAAAAGGCGGTTTTTTGACCATTTACACCTCACCGCTCCTCGCCGGCTTTGGAAAACTCCCTGAAGCAACTATTTCCATCTCATCCTATTATACTCGCGCTCTCGCAAACTGTCAAGGGCGAATTCGTCAAGACTTCCCCCAGTATTTTCAAAGCATTCGAGCGGTCATGGCCCGAAACCCTCAAAACAGAGCTACCATCCGTTTGTATCGGCGCCGATGCAAGCTTTTCGGGGTGTCGGCTGAAGAGCTTTTTTAGATCATCCGAAGGCGCATAGAGACGGGAATCCATTGAGCCACCGAAGGCACAAAG
>CBFDAY010000267.1:0-4469 GCA_965602895.1 uncultured bacterium | reverse complement strand
AGAGCGGTATTATGCTCTGCACCGATCCTTTACCGAAAGTCTTTTCGCCGAGGATGACGGCCCTGTGCCAGTCCATGAGGGCGCCCGCCACGATCTCGGCGGCGCTGGCGCTTCCGCCGTTGACGATCACGACTATAGGCAGATCCGGGTCGATTGCGGGATCACGCTTTGACGTGAACCTCATGTTCTGGTCCGAGCTTCGCGATTGTGTGTAGACTATCAACCGATCCTTTTCCAAAAACTTATCGGAGACCTCGGCAGCCACATTAAGGAGCCCGCCGGGATTGCTGCGCAGGTCAAGCACGAGGGCGCGCGCCCCCTCCTCATTCAATTCCTTCAGCTTTTTCTCGAGGTCTCGACCGGTGCGCTCGCTGAACTCGACCAGGCGAATATAACCGACGTCGTGGTCCAACATCTTTGACTTGACGCTCGGGATCTTGATTTCATCGCGGGTCAGGGTAAAATCGAGTTCTTCCGCCCCCCCCTCCTCCTCGTCTTCGTGCAGTCTGAGGATGGTGATCGTGACTTTCGAGCCTTTCGGGCCGCGGAGTTTTTTTACGGCCTCCTCGAGGATGAGTCCGTGCGAGCTTTCCCCGTTGATCTTTATGATCTTATCGCCCGAGATAATCCCGGCCCTTGACGCGGGCGTGTCCTCTATCGGCGAGATGACGGTGAGCATCTTGTTATCGTCGAGGCTGATGACGATACCCAGCCCGCCGAAATGGCCTTCGGTCTCGACCTTGAGTTCCTTGTAAATGTCCGGCGCCATAAACTGACTGTGAGCGTCGAGCTGATCCAGCATGCCGCGCAGGGCGCCGTACACCAGGTCGTCGGACGATACCTCCTCAACGTACTCATTTTGCACGATGCTGAGCGCGTCGGAAAATATCTCGAGGTTCTCATACGTAGAGGCCGACTGGGCCGCCACGTATCCGGATAGTCCGTGCCCTATCACCAGGCCCAGCGCGAGGACCGAGAACAGAAAGAAGCGGAACCTACTTGGATCGCGTTGCATCTATATTCCTCCTTTGAAGCCAGAACGCGGGGTCGACGGGATGCCCTTTTTCCCTTATTTCGAAATAGAGGAACGGCCCTTTGAGCGAGCCGGTCTCGCCGACAAGTGCAATGGGCCGGCCGGCCCGCACCGTATCTCCCTTCTGAACAAGTATATCCGAACAATGCGCATATACGCTATTGTATCCGCCGCCGTGGTCGAGAATAACGAGCTTGCCGTATCCTCTGAACCAGTCGCAATACACGACGGACGCGTCATGTACGGCCCTTATCTCAGAGCCGGCGGACGAGCCGAAGTCAAGCCCTCGGTGTCGAGTATAGGTCGATGAATCCGGGGCCCTCATTCTGCCGTAATGCGCCGTTATCTCGCCGTCGACGGGCCACGGCAGCAGGCCCTTCATATCTCGAAATGGAATCGATCCTATGAATACCTCGCGTTCACGCTCCCCCTCCGTCTCAACCAGGCGCTGCAATCTTTGAGACGAGACTTCAAGGTCGTTTATCACGGCGGCGTAGATATTTTTTTGCTCGCGCAGCCTGGCAAGAAGCGCCTCGCGCTGCCCCTTTTTTTCGGCCGCCTGCCTTGCCTGCAGCCTCACAGTCTCGGTATACAGAACGTCCAGCTCCGATCTCTTTTTCAGATCTTCCTGGCGGCCGACGAATTCCCCGTATAGCCGCTCGGTCTGCTCCAGCGCCTCAGCCTGCTTCCGGGTCAGTCGCTCGATCATCTCGCGCCGCCTGGTGATCTCCGAATGCGGTATGTCATTGAGTATGACTTCCACCATCGTGGGCTCGCGCTGATTGCAAAGGAGCCGGAGCCATTGTCCGAGTTCCTTTCTGGATCGGGAGAGTTCTATCTCGCGCCGGCCGAGTTCGGCCTTTGCCGCTCCAGCGGCCGCCCTGTTGGATGCGACGTTCCTCGCGGCCATCTCTATCCCGTGCGATATAGATTCCAGTTCCTTGTCGAATTCCTCCACCTCATCGATGACGGCAAGCTCCCGGTTCGATATTTTTTCCGCTGTAGCCCGGCTCTCCTTGAGTTCTTCCTCAAACTTATTTAATTCCTTTCGGCGCCGAGCTATTTCGCTCTCCAGCGATTCGCTCGCCTGCGCGGCCGCGCCGGGAACAATGGCGAGCAGGACAACAAGGGCAATCGTCAACACGTTTCGCAGCAAGAACCAGCTCGACAACAGTCCGAGAACGGGCCCGACAACAAAGAGCGCCGCAAACAACCTCGGAGGCAAGACTATGTCGCCACCTATCCGCCTTGAGAGAACCAGCGTCGCGGCCAACAGCACGGCAATCCCGACAGCAGAGCCCGCCAGCCCTTGCGCTATCCCTTCAATCATAAACACGCGGCGGACGAATTTTCCGCTCGCGCCCAGGGTGCGCAGAGTGCTAACCTCGTTTCTCCGGGCGGCCGATGCCAGACCGGCGATATTCGCCGTGATAATTCCGAAGACAAGCAGCAGGAAGATGCTGGTCCCTGTTGTAACCGCGGCGAGATCGCGCCGCAACTGCATATACCGTTCGAGGAGCACTTCCTCGAAATTCACCTCGTCGACACCATCGAGCGACGTGATGTGTGCGGCGACCCGGCGCATCATGCCAACCTCGCGCCCGCCGGGAGCCGGTCTGATAACTATCGACGGCGGCAGCACTTCCTCGATAGGGATTTCCCCTAAATCCATCGTCACGCCGGCTTCGCCGAAAAACTCCTCCCACGAACGGCGGCCGGTGACAAGTCTGGCCTCGCCGACCAGCGGATTACGCGCGATCTGCTCGAGCACATCCTCCGCCTCTTGCTCGCCCAGATCGTATGACAAGAAGGCGACCAGCTCAACCCTGCTCTCCCACTTGTTCAGCAGGGCGTTGACGTTGAGTGTAAGGAGCCCGAATGCGCCTATCGCGAACACGGCGACGGCAATGCATCCGATCAGCGCAAGGCTCAGAGTGCGCGCGCGATGAAAATTTCGGAAACCTTCCCTGACAGCGAGGCCGTAGTCCCCCATGAGAACTCTTTTGCCGTTCCCAGCCCGGCGTTATCTGGCGGAAGCCTTCGCCATGCGACCCATCGAGATTTTGTCGAGCATGATCGCCCGCTTATCGAATTTGCCCACCAGTTCCACATTGTTGGTTGTGACGGCCATAGTCGAGCCGCGCATATTCGCTTCCTTGAACAAGTCGACGGCCTTTTCGAGGGACTCCAAATCGAGTCCCACAAACGGCTCGTCCGCGAGCACAATCTTGGGCCGACGCGCCAAGGCGCGGCAGATCTTGACCATTTGTCTTTCGTTTTCCGACACCTGGTCGGGAAACAGTTCACTCGCGGCGCGAATCCCGATTTTGCGCAGGTAGCCCTCCGTCTCTTTTTTTGCGTCTCCCGTGCGCCAGCCCGCCAGCTCGAGCGAAATCGCTATGTTCTCGGCGATGGTGCGGTGCGGCAAAAGCATATCGTCCCGAAAAACAATGCCGAGCGCCCGCCGGTACTGCGGGTATTCGCGCTTGAGGATCTCCGACGTGTCGCGCCCGTCCACGATGATGCGCCCGCTCACCGGCATTGCCTGCAGAGCCAAAAGCCGCAGCAGCGAAGTTTTGCCCGAGCCTGCCTGGCCGCAAATAAAAACGAACTCCCCCTTTTCGATATGGAGATTGAGCCCGTCGATTATTTCGTTTGATCCGCGACGCAGGCACAGATCAAGTGTGATAATCACTTCGCAGCGGCCTTTCTCGATACTGCCTCGCGCGCGGCCTCGGCTATTTTCTCAGCGGATAGTCCGTATGCCGCCATCAATTCGCCGGCTTGTCCGGAACGCCCGAACTTGTCTCTGACGCCTACCCTTATCACGGGCGCAGGCGAGGTTTCGCAAACCACTTCCGCCACGGCGCCGCCCAACCCGCCGATGACGCTGTGCTCCTCGGCCGTAACGATTGCTCCGGTCTCCTCGGCGGCGGCCCTGATCGCATCCTCATCGATCGGTTTGAGGCTGCTCATATTGAGCACGCGGGCCTCTATGCCGTCTTTCGCCAAGGCTTCGGCGGCCTCGACGGCGATCTGGATCATCGTTCCCACGGCCATGACGGTGACATCCGAGCCCTCGCGCAGGACCGAGGCTTTGCCGAGCCGGAACTCGTGGGTCTCTTCATATATCACGGGCACACCCGATCGTCCGAGCCTGAGATATGCGGGACCGGGTGTGTTGATGAGCGCGTCTACGGCTTTTTCGGTCTCGACCCCGTCTGCGGGCACGATTACCTTCATGTTCGGGATAACCCGCATGATGGCGATATCTTCGATCGCCTGATGGGACGCGCCGTCGGGCCCGACGGCTATGCCCGCGTGGGATGCCGCGATCTTGACGTTCAGGTTCGGATAGCAAATCGAGTTACGTATCTGCTCCCACGCTCTTCCCGTGGCGAAGATTGTAAACGTGCTGGTAAATACGATCTTGCCC
>CBFDAY010000266.1:0-4483 GCA_965602895.1 uncultured bacterium | reverse complement strand
CTGCGGTTGTAGGGGCGGTTCGCGAACCGCCCCTACAGAAACCCTCAGCGATTTTATGAAGGTATTCATTGGACACGATACTAGAGTCCGGGACATGTGAACCAGGCCTTTCGATCGCCGCGAGATCGCACGCGCAAGAGCGACCCGTCGTCCACGAGCGATCCCACAATTCCCGAAGTCTCCGACCTCGGCCAGCCGAACATCCGCGGCAAGGAGGACTCTGGAATGGCGCCGGCCGTATCTATAAAGGCCAGACAAATCAGCCGAACCGCCTCATCTCTGCTCATGTTTTCGGCGGCCCGCTCGACTTCCGGGGGTATCCAGTTCACGAAAAGATCGAGCACGCGGACGCCCCAGCTCCTTTCCTCCAGCCCGCTCGAGACAATCTTGAACTTCGATTGAAGCTCAAACAGGGCGGCGTGAAACCGGCGAGTGTATTGCTTGCCCCGGGGCATGAGGGCGCGGCGAAGGACATCGGTGGGTGTGGGGCCGTTTCGGTCGAGATGTTTGGCGATCCTGTTCGCCAGCTCTCCGAGTTTTCCCCAATAATATTCTTCCTCGTACATCGCGTAACCGCCGCCGGCCTGATAAGCGGCGTAGAAGGCGGGCAATAGCTCCATCGATACAAGCGTGGCCTTTCGCCGCACAATGCGGCCGTTATACGCCCTCTTTCGCTCCTGTAGCTGGTCCTTCCAGACCCACCAATTGACATCGGCGGCGGCGCAGTCATAGATCTTCGGCAGAGGAATCTCCCTGCAGGCGAACAAAAGGCACATGCCGACCTCATCGATGAAGTCGGCCGTCTGACCGAGCGTCCTGAGGCGCCCCCGCGCCCCCAAACGCCATTTACGCCGCCGGTAGTCCTCTATCTTCTTTTTCGAGAGCAGTTTCTCCATCGGGATTCGAAGGGACAGAGCCGAAAACCGGCTGCGCAACCAACCGGCAACCCGCTCATGTCCTCCCTGAGCATGCCCAACCAATATAGCATCGATCTTCGCCGAAGCACAAGACAGGCCCGCAACAGATGCAGAAGAAAAGAGAGAAACGGCCTTCCGGCCGCGCGTTGGAGGACTCGTCGCCTGAGTGCTCCCGCCGCATCCAACGGCGGCCCATGCCGAAAGATCAGGATGCGAAGCGCCCGCGCTCAAACTCCGCATCCCAAATTTTCGCAATATTCAGTGGCCATGCCGATAGCCATAGTATCCGTAATTATATGGCCTGTAATAGTAGCCATACGGAGCGTAATGGCCAACACCTATCCTGAAACTGAAGCCGTGGCGACCATGATGTCCATAGCGGTGATGACCGTAATGACCACGGTATCCGTGATGGCCATAGTGGCCGCTGCGATGGCCATAGTGTCCACCGTGGCGCCGCCCTTTGGCAACCGCTTCGCCGCTGAGGCCGAAGCCAACCAGCGTAATCGCAAACGCAAGCGCTACCATTATATTGCGTAAATGCAGGCGTCTCTTCATTTCGACACCTCCTGTCGGAAAATCCGTTGTTTCATTCTCTCTATCAAGTATCGCATTAAAAATGCTGCTGCGATACGACCCTTCTTCCTTACATTAGACGAGCGGACGGCTACGACAATTCAATAATATGGGCGATCCTCTGGAATCTATAAGGCTTCCGACTCCATGCGCTTGACAACTTCGGCCCCCAGGCTTTATTATTCAAGTGCGAAAGCGCCGTCTCCCACCATCTTGCACAGCTTTATCCCGAAAATCGCCGAGAAATCGCGCCGACGGGATTTCGCCCTGGCGGTAAGCAGCGATTCTCATTTGGAGAAGGAGAAAACCGAATGCTTAAGGAAATGCATCACACGGGCTTAAGCGTGACCGACATGGAAAGGTCGCTCGAACTATACAGGGACATCCTCGGAATGGAGGTCGAGTGGGATCTCACGATCAAGGATATTCCCGCGTTCGGCACGATCATCGGACTGCCCGGCGTCGAGGAGCGGATCGTGATGATGAAGCTGAATAATTGCCGCATCGAACTCTTCCAGTTCTACGAGCCGAAGGGCAAAAAGACCGAGCGCAGGCAATGCGATATCGGCTACATGCATGTGGCGTTCGTTGTCGACGAACTCGACGACATATGCCGCAAGCTCGAAGAGAAGGACATCGAGTTCTATTCCAAGGCCGAGGACCTCGGAACGTTCAGCGTGATCTTCTTCAAGGGATTCGACGGCGAGACAATCGAATTGATGATGCCGATGGTGTAACAGCCGGCCGGCCGCACGCAGGGAGGTTTGTATGAAATTAACAGACAAGCAGAAAGGAATGCTCGAAGGAGAGGAAGGGCCCATCATTGCGATGGCCATGAACTACCTGGTGAAATATGGTGAGGCAATGTCGGCCGAAGAGCTGATCCCGGTCGAGAACGTGCACACTGTTTTCACCATTCCAATGGCGGGCGATGCGGAGCAGGTTGTCGACACGCTGAAGATGTTCGGGCAGTTGCGTGTCAAAGCGCCGACGACCACGCACGTCGGCTTTATCGATTTCAAGAAATGGCGCGAGTTCGGCATCGAAGAAGAGAGGTACGAGCTGCAAGCCTCCTTGATTCCGATCGCGGCAAAGGCCGGGATACAGCTCACATGGACATGCGCGCCCGAGATCATCGGAAACGCGCCGCTAAGGGGACAAACCTGCGCATGGATGGAATCGGCCGCGATAACCTACGCCAACGGAATCCTTGGCGCGCGCACGAACCGCGAGGGCGCCGAATCGACCGTGCCCGCCGCCTTCACCGGGTTTATCCCCCGCTTCGGCAACCATATCACCGAGAACCGCCGCGGCACGGTCCTCATCGACGTCGACGCCGACCTCGAAAACCTCTCCGACTGGGGCACTCTGGGTTACTTCGGCGGCGATATTGCCGGACTCGGAGTGCCGGTGTTCCGGGGATGCGGAGTGCCCACGCTCGAGGAAGCAAAGGAGCTTTGCGCGGCTCTTGCGACCGAAGGCGGAGTAGGCATGTTCCACATAGCGGGCGTCACGCCCGAGGCGTCCACCGAGGAGGCCGCCTTTCAGGGCGGACAGCCCAAAAGCCGCCACAAATTCACAAACAAGGAAAAAGAGGCCGTCTACGAGCGCCTCACCACCTGCCCGACACCCGACATCGATATCGTCATGATCGGGTGCCCGCATGCCACGCTCACCGAAATCGTCGAGGTGGCGCATTTGCTCGAGGGCAAGAAGGTCTCCGAAAACACCGAGCTCTGGATCGCGACCACCGACTCGATCCGCTCCTACGCCGAGAAAATGGGCTACGACAAGATGATCGCCGACGCGGGCGGAAAGATAATGGCGGACACCTGCCCGTGCATCAGCCAGATCGAGATGGCCCAAAACAAAAATTACATGACGAACTCGGTCAAACAGGCTTACTACGCGCCGGGCCAATTGGGGGCGCAGGTCCATTTTGCAAATACAAAAGACTGCATCGATGCGGCCGTAAAGGGAAGGAGAGGAGCTTGAGTCATGGCTGAAACTCTCATAATAAAAGGCCGAAAGGTCGTCGGCGGAAAGGCCGAGGGCGAGGCGCTCATAGCGGACGAGCGCGTGTCGTTCTGGGGAGGAACCGATCCGACAAAGGGAATCGTTCATGAGGTCGGCAACAAGTTCGAGGGAAAAAGCTTCGCGGGAAAGGTCTTCATCTTCCGATTCACGAAGGGATCCTCGGGCACTTCGGCCTACATCAACATCGCCAGCAGGCTCGGCTTCGCGCCCGCCGCAATCATAAACAGCGAGCTGGATTCGCTGTGCGTGCTCGGCTGCGCCATCTCGGACATCCCCATGATGACCGATCTGGACAAAGACCCCTTCGAAGTTATAGGGGACGGTGACTGGATAAAGCTCGACGCCGACGAGGGAACAATCGAGGTGACAAAAAAGGCCTCGGGCTGAGGACATAAATTCCCCGAGAAACGGCCTGATTTTTTTCGCATTCTTTTCCAGACCAACGAGTTGGTTTCTTTTGAAGAACCGGCACGATCAACAGATTCCCGTTTGCCGGGAATGACAAGCAGAAAGCGAAACATAGAATGGACTTCTTCTTCAACCCCAAGAGCGTCGCGATTGTCGGGGCGTCGCGCAATCCGATGAAGTTCGGCAGCGTCATATTGGCCAACCTCTTCAACCTCGAATACGAGGGCAAGATATTCCCCGTCAATTCGAAGGGCGAAGACATCGCCGGAATAAAAACCTATACCTCGGTCGCCCGGATTCCCGACGATGTCGAACTCGCCGTGCTGGCGGTTCCCGCCTCGGCGACGGCCGCCGTCATGAAAGACTGCGCCGCAAAGGGAGTCAGGGGGGTCGTCATTATCGCCTCGGGCTTCAAGGAGGCGGGCGAGGCCGGTGTCGCGTACCAGCGCGAGATCATCGAGATCGCCCGCGACGCCGGCATCAGGATAGTCGGGCCGAACACGACCGGCATCCTGAATCCCCACGACAAGTTTACGACCACCTTT
>CBFDAY010000265.1:0-4500 GCA_965602895.1 uncultured bacterium | reverse complement strand
CGCTAATCGCACGGCCGGGCTATTCATTCCAACACATGGCATTTCAACGACTTATATGGCATAAGCGCTCATTGGCATTGGCCTTGCAACAAAAATTGTCCGTCATATGTCAATTCTTCCGGTTTTTAAGTAAAGGGGCAGTCATGTACGTGCAGTATTGTCGGTGCCTGAGGCTGGAAATTTTCGAGAACGTGAGGAAGATCATCATCCCGAACGGCCCGTTCAAGGAAACGACCCTATATTGCTGCGAAGAATGCTACAAGAACTACTTCGCCAAGACCGGGGTTGCAGAAGCAATGATGGCCCGGAGAGAATGGGATCGGGCGCCTTTGGCCCATGCATAGCATCGAAGCGACGCCGCGTGCCGGGCCCACGGATCTTCGCGCATAGATGCGGATATGAAATCCCGAGGGCGGTGCCCGCTCAGCACCCCATCAGTCGGCCGATTATCTCCCTCATAACTTCGGATGTGCCGCCGCCTATCGTCGTCAATCTCGTGTCGCGCCACGCGCGCGAGACGGGATACTCGTTCATGTAGCCGTATCCGCCATGTATCTGCAGACAGCTATCCACTATCTTGAATGCGGCCTCGCAGCAGAACAGCTTCGCCATTGAGACCTCTTTGACACAGTCGATGCCGTTTTCGACCAGGTACGCGGCGTGATACGCGAGATGACGCGCGGCCTCGAGTTCGGTCGCCATGTCGGCAAACTTGTGGCGCGTGACCTGGAACTTCGCGATCGGCCGGTTGAATTGAACCCGGTCCTGCGCGTATTCGAGTGTCATATCGAGCACGCACTGGGCGCCCGCGACGGAAGCGACGGCTGCTATCAGTCGCTCGCCCTGGAAGTTGATCATCGCCGTGTAAAACCCCTGTCCCTCCTCGCCGAGCAGGTTCGACGCCGGCAGCCGGTAGTCCTCGAAGATAAGCTCGGCGGTGTCGGATTCGCGGTTGCCGACCTTGTCGAGCTTGCGCCCCACCGTGAAACCGGGCAGGTCGGTCGGCGCGACGAACATGCTGATGCCGCCGTGACTGGCTTCGGAGTCGGTCTTGGCCGCCAGAGTGATGAAGTCCGCGCGCGTGCCGTTGGTGATGAACATCTTCGTGCCGTTGATCACATATTCATCGCCGTCGCGAACGGCGGTCGTCTGCATGCTCGCTACGTCCGAGCCCGCGCCCGGCTCGGTGATGCCGAGGGCCGCGATCATCTCGCCGCGTATCGCGGGCGCGAGATACTGGCGTTTGATCTCGTCGGAACCGATCAGGTGCAGCGGACCGGTGCCCATGTCGCTCTGCACGAGGACCGACATCACGAGTCCGGCGAGCCCGCACGCCGCCAGTTCCTCGGCGTAGACGACCGAATAAAAATACCCCAGGCCAGAGCCGCCGTATTCTTCGGGATATCGGATTCCCAGGAGACCAAGCTCGCCCATCCGCGTGAAGACCTCGCGCGGGAACTCCTCGGCCTTGCTCCATTCCTCGGCGTGCGGGGCGAGTTCTTTCTGGACAAAGTCGCGCACCGTCTTCCGGAACATCTCGTGCTCTTCCGTGAAATATGGGTATCTTGCCGTCATCGATGGAATCCCCTTTTCCGTTTCCCCAAGCGGTAGGAAATCATTATTTCTTCTGTCTGGCCATCAAAACCTTCATATTGCCGACGGCGACGTCATCGCCGCGCTGGTTCTTGACGGTCTGGCGATAAGTGATGATGCCGCTCTGCTCGCTTCGCTCCTCTTTCTCTATGACCTCAATCTCGATATGTATCGTGTCGCCGATGCGGGTGGGGTTGATGAAGCGAACCCTGTCCATGCCGTAGAATGCAATTGTGTAAGGCGTCTGGGGCGGAATCAATCCCGATGCGACGGACAGCACGAGCAACCCGTGGGCGATCCGTTCGCCGAACATGGATCCCCTTGCGTATTCGACGTCGGTATGAAGCGGGAACCAGTCGGCCGACAACATTGCAAAGCCGACGACGTCGGCCTCGGTTATGGTGCGCCCGTGGCTGACCGCTTTTTCGCCTATCTGGATGTCGTCGAAGTAATTGTTGAACATGGCAACCTCCGGAAATTGGATGGATCTCAGACAAGACAACAGCTACTCGGCATTGACGGCAAAGCGCGAACTCGCCTTCGATGCCCAGATGTCGCCATTATATATCAACACGAATATTTGTGTCCAACCACACTCTCAAAGAATGAATCCAAGTGGCCCACTTGAAAGAACAGGCATGCGGGCTGTAGAATATGCGCAACAAGAGGAGGTATGAATGGAAACACATCGCGTTGGAATGATAGGCGCGGGTTTCATCGGGATCATGCATGCCAATGCGATCGAAACGGTTGTCGCCGAGAAACTCGTATCGGCCGAGTTCGTCGCCGTCTGCGACCTGAACGCGGAGCGAGCGCGTGCTATAGCAGCCTCGTTCGGGGCCGAAAAGCATTGCGACGACCCTTTCGCCCTCATCGACTCCGGCGAGATCGACACCGTATTCATCTGCACGCCGACAAACACGCATCCCCGCCTCGTCGAGGCCGCCGCGGAAAAAGGTTTGAACGTCTTCTGCGAGAAGCCCCTCGCGCGCTCGCTTGCCGAGGCGAAAACAATGAATGCGGCCGTCGGGCGCTCCGGCGTGAAAAACCAGGTCGGCCTGGTGATGCGCTTTGCCCCCGTGTACCACGCCGTCAAGCGCCTCGTCTCCGATCCCGGCCTCGGACGCCCGATGTCGGTCATCTTCCGGGACGACCAGTATTTCCCTATCACCGGCATATACGGGAGCACGTGGCGCGGTGACGTCGAGGTCGCGGGAGGCGGCACGCTCATCGAGCACAGCATCCACGACGTGGACATAATGCGGTGGCTCCTCGGCGAGATCAAGAGCGTTCGGGCAACAGTGAAAAACTTCGCCGGACACAAGGACATTGAGGACCTTACGGTGGCGCAGATCGAATTCGCAAGCGGCTGCGTCGGCCAGCTCAGCTCGATCTGGCACAACGTCCTCGGCCGCGAATCCAACAGGTACATGGAAATCTTTTTCGAGAACGGATACATTTCGACCGCCGACGATTTCATAGGCCCGGTGAGCTATCAGGCGGGCAACGGAGAGCCTAATATCGTCTCTGCAGAGGAAGTGCTCGAAGGATATTTGTCCTCGGCCGGGTTGAATGAGCCCAGGTACAACTCGCTTCACTCGATGCAGGGACTGCAGAACTATCATTTCCTGCGGGCGCTGGAAACCGGAACCGAGCCACAGCCCGACTTCGGCGTCGCGCTGAAGGCGCATGAGATCGTCGAGGCCATATACGAGGCCGCGCGCACCGATTCCAGTATAGAATTGCCGTTTCCATAGCGATTAACAAAAATCCCCTTAACGAAAACGGAGGCGCCGCCATGAAGACCGGAGTTGCCTATAGCGATGTTAGAAACCTTAATCACGTGCGCAAGGACTTGCAGGACATGGTCGATCACCACTGTAATTTCGTCGTGCACACATTTTCCGAGACCGACCTCTCGTATTACACGCGCGTCATGAAAGACATCGTAAAGGCGTCCAAGGACCTCGGGCTCGAAGTGTACATCGACCCGTGGGGCGTCGGCGGCATCTTCGGCGGCGAGGCGCTCTCTCGCTTCATCGCGGAAAACCTCGACGACCGCCAGATAATGACCGATGGAAAATCCGCGCCGGCGGCATGCATGAACAGCTCCAATTTCCGCTCGTTCATGAAACTCTGGGTCGAGACCGCCGCCGACCTGGGCTCGGACATTGTCTTTTGGGATGAGCCCCACTTTTATTCGGTCGATTGGTTCGTGGAAGGCGCCACAGTCGATCAGTGGGCTTGCTGCTGCCCCACTTGTCAAAGACTTTTCGAGGAAACACACGGGCGGCCGATGCCAAAGGAAATCGACACCGACGTGATCGCTTTCCGCGAGGCGACCGTCGTCGATTTCTTCTCCGAAATGTGCGGGCACGCCAAAGAATGCGGCATGAAGAACGCGCTGTGCGTTTTGCCCGACAAGGACCCTCTCCGCGGAGTGTCCGACTGGGAATCGCTTGTGTCCATCCCCTCACTCGACATCTTCGGTTCCGACCCGTACTGGGCCGTGCGGGGGCTTCCGCTGGAACCATACGTGCGCGATACAACCAAAACGGCCAAGGCGCTCTGCGACAAGCACGGCCTCGAGCTGCAGATGTGGGTGCTGGCGTTCCTGATCCAGAAAGGCGGAGAGGATGAGGTTATGCGCGCGGCCGAGATATTCTATGAGGAAGGCGTGCGCAACATCGCCGCATGGAGCTACGACGGCGGCGGCTGGATGTACACGCGCTCGGAAAACGCCGAAAAAGTGTGGGAGAACCTCGGCAAAGTGTTCGGCAGGCTGCAGGGCAAATCGGCTTAGCGCCTGATTCACCAGATCCAAGCCATATTGGTTCCCTATTAAGGCAGCGCCGTCTCTATCGCCTTTTACAATTAGCGTCTACCCTGCTCCCTGCCCTTTCCGCA
>CBFDAY010000264.1:0-4502 GCA_965602895.1 uncultured bacterium | reverse complement strand
CCCGAAGAGCGCCGGCACATCCGCATTTTCCGGGGCCAGGGCCTCAGCCCTGCGGGCAAGCTCAAGCGCGCCATCCAGCCAATCCGCATCCAAATAATTGCGCGCCTGCGCAAGCAGCGTCCCGAGGTCGTCCGGGTCCTTCTCCAGCCTCTCCCCAAGGGCGGCAAGCGTCACCTTATTGGCCTTAACCTCGTCCATCCATGCGAGAAGAAAGTCGGCGTCTCTGAAACCGGTCTTCCTGTCGATTTCCCCGCCCATCGCATCGAAGAATACGATCGTGGGAAATGACCGCACGCCGAATCGCTGAACCGCCTGGAGCTCAATGTCTCCCCTGATTTTCACGGGGACGAAGCCCTCCACAGCCCCCAGCACCCTTTCATCCGTAAAAGTCCACTTCTGCATCATCTCGCACGGGCCGCACGAGCGGCTCGTAAAATAGAGCATCAGCAGGCGCCCCTCCGCCTTCGACGTGACGCCCAATGCTTCGAAATATCTCAACCATTGGATATTGCCTGCCTCAGCGGAGGCTGTAACCTCGACCGGCGCCCTCACGGACGAAGCGGTCTCGCGGGCGGCGCCGCGTGCGCATCCGGCCGCCACAGCGAACAGGAGAACGGCGGTCCAACTGTATCTGAGAACGGTCCGGAACATTAGTCGTTTTCCTCCTGCGGCAGCTCGGTCGTCTCGCCGAAGGGCGCGCCGTCTTTCCCAAACGATTGCTGCAGGAGCCGCACACCGGCCGTCGCGGCTCCGACGGCTATAAGAACCGTGAGCGGCGAGAAGAATCCGTACCCGGCGCCGAGCAGGAAATACCACAGCACGTATGGCCCCAGCATGAGTTTCTCCGAAAAAGTGAGCGCCAGCAAAATAAAAGGCGCGGCGGGCCCGACCATAAGCGCGACATTCGAGCAGGCTCGGACCGGCCCTCGCCCCGCTTCGATCCAGCACCAGCCAAACGCCGCGGGCGCCAGGAAAAGGGCGGCCGCAAAACCGTTAAGAAAAAGCGAGATGACGGCGAGCGTCAAAAGCAAGTCCAGGCAGACCGCTTTCGAGCCCGCAAAGTCCACCCTTCCCGAAAGCGACAGAAACCGACGCGAGAAGAAAACCGCTATCCACGCAGCCAGGAAGGTCGAAGCCACAACGGCCAGCGCCTTCCAGTTCGGCTCTTTTAAGAACGGGTCCAGCGGGGTCGCCGGATAAAGCTCGTATCGCGGAATGGCGTTCCTGAAAACCAGCAGATAGAGCGCCGCCAGGGCAATCGCCCACGGCAAAATGAAAAGAAACAGGTTCCCCGCTTCAGTCAATGTGCTTCGGAGAAAATTCTCGCGCTCTCTCAGATTGTAATACTGGAAGCATGTCGCCAACAAAAGAGGAGCAAAAAGGATTATTTGCAACACGCGCAAGCCGGATCTGCCGACATATGTCCGTTTCCCGGTGCGCAGATAGTGCGGATTATTGTCCATCGAGTAATCGAGTCGGTCGAGCGTGCGCGCCATCAGCTCGGCCGCCTTGCCGTAGACGGCGAAAAGCTCGGGCCTGAGATTGTCGCTCGTGTCAAGGACGGTATGATAAATCCTGCGGGCCAGTTCGCTGTTCGAGCGCGAGCCACCCAGGTTAATGCCCGGAATCCCCGCCCGCACGAAAGGCCCCTGGTCGGTGCCCGAGATGTTGACGGCCTGAGAGACAAACTGCATCAGAGTGCCGTCCGACACGGGCTCGCCGCCGACCTGCAGTACGCAATCCTCGGCGAGCATCCACAGCCACATCGGGACCTGCCCGCGGAATTGCCCTTCGCCCTTCAGGAACACCTTTTCCGGATGCTCCAGCGGAACATAGTCAAGCGACACGACGGCGCGGATCTTGCCCGGGGCATGATGCCCCTCGGCGAAATGCCGGGCCCCCAGCATTCCCCACTCCTCTCCGTCGGAAGCAATGAATATGAACGTCTTCTTCTGCTTCTGACGCGAGAAGACTCTGGCAAGCTCCAGCAGCACGCCGACGCCGCTCGCGTCGTCCATGGCCCCCTCGCGAACGTGGTAGGGGATATCGTAGTGCGCGATCAGTACAACGGTTTCGTCGCGAATCCCTCGGTCGATTCCAACGACGTTCATGCCCTTGACGCGCTCGCCCGCGATCCAGGCCTCGAATTCCTGTCGCTCGGTCTGCAGCCCGACGCCGCGCATTTGCGACTCGATCCAGCCGGCTGCGGCCCTGCTGCCGTCCGTGCCCATCGCCCTTTCCGGAAAGCTCGCCGCCAGATGCTTCGCCTTCTCGCATGCCGACGAGGGATCAAAGCCGAGCCGCGCCTCTACGGGCTGCACCCTTTCGGCGTGGCTCCCGGTTGTTCTCAGGATGAGCGCAACCATCAAGACAACGAGCGCGCTGCTGATTGCCAGGACTGACCGTTGGAGATCTGTCATTATTGTTCGGCCTGTTGGCGCCTGTCTGAAAAATTAAAGACCATATTAGCCGGCATCGGGAAACCTTGAAATCCCCCCTCATTCCGCCTTCGCCAAAGGGGGAAGCTCTATGCCCCCCTTTCCTATAAGGGAGGAAGGGGGGATTGCGACTATACGCTATAGCTTTCTTCTCACCATTGCGCCTTCGTCGAACTGAGTTGCGAGCAGGTGCCAATCAACCAGTATCCCGGAAGTCACCCGCGGGGGCGGCGGTTTCCACCGTTCCATCCGCTTTTTGACCTCCTCGTCGGTCGCCTCAAGGTTGACCTCGCGTTTCGGAATGCTGATTGAAATATAATCGCCGTCTCGGACGGCCGCCAGCGGGCCTCCCACCTGCGCCTCGGGCGCTATGTATCCCACGTAGAGCGCCCCCACGGTCGCGCCCGAAAAGCGGCTGTCGGTGACGACGGCTACACCGGTGATACCAAGCGCTTCCAGCATCAGCACCACCTGGAAGTTCTCCGAGAATCCCGGCCCTCCGCGCGGCCCCTCGTAACGCACGACGATAACAGTTCCCGGCTCGATCTCGCCCGACAATATGCCCAGAATCGCCGCCTGCTGCGTGTCGTAGCACTTGCACGGCCCGCGAAACTCCTGCTCTTCATCGCCCGCAACCGTGTATCGCGAGAGCGATCCTCGCGGCGCAAGATTTCCGCGGAGCACCACGATTCCGCCGTGTGGGGAGATGCGCCTCTCCAGCGGAAGGATCACCTCTTCATCCGCGATCCCGGTTTCGGAGAGCACTTCGCCGACGCTTTTGCCCGCCACGGTCGGCCTGTCCTTCGCCGCGCGGTCTTCGAGCCTTTTCAACACCGCGAAGGGGCCGCCCGCGCGATGCAGATCGATCATCGTGAACGGACCGCTCGGGCGTATGGGACAGAAATAGGGCGTCTCGTCGCTGATTTTTTCGAACATATCTATCGTGACGTCGAGCGACAGCGTCTTTCCGAGGCTGAGCAGATGGAGCAACCCGTTGGTGCCGGCCGAAGTGGCCATGACGATTCGCGCCGCGTCGGCGATCGAGCGCTCGGTCACGTAGTCGGAAAATGTCGAGCCCTCTCCGACCAGCCCGACGACCCGGGCGCCGGCCTCCTTGGCCATGCGCAGACGCTCCATGTCCGGCCCCGGGATAGTCGATGTGCCGGGCAGGCAAAGGCCCATTATCTCCGTGGCCATCTGGACAGTGTTGGCGGTCGTAAGCTCCGGACATGCGCCGCACGAGGTGAGCCACCGCCCCTCCATATCGGCCATCGTCCTGCTGAATTCCTCTTCGTCCATCGAGCCGGAGAGCACCTCGTTGACGCACCGCAGCATCACATCGGTCGGGAAAACCGTCGGCTCGCCCCTGAACTCTCCCGGATACGCGGGACCGCCGGTGACAAAAATCGTCGGCATGTCCAACCTCGCCGCCGCGAGCCAGAGACCGGGAATACTCTTGTCGCACGTTCCGATGCAAACGAGGCCGGCGGCGCCGTAGTTGCGCATCTGGACCTCGACCGAGTCGGCGATCGCGTCGCGCTGGGGCAGATCGTAGAGCATGGTCAGATCGTCTATCCCGCGATTTTGGCAATAGCCGCCGCAAGGGCCGATTGTGTTGAACTCAATCGGTGTTCCCCCGGCCAGGTACACGCCGGCCTTGACGGCCTCGGCGACCTGGCGCAGATGCATGTGGCCCACTCCGGCTTCCTGGGCGGTGTTGGCAATGGCGATCAGGGGACGATCAAGCTCCGCGTCGGTAAAACCGCTTGCCTTGTAGAAGAAGCGGTGCGGCTGGAGTCCCATCATAAGCCCGAGCGCACGTGAGGCCTGTTCGGGGGTCAGCTTTTTCATGGAATCCTGTCCGGGTCGATACCGCGATGAAGTGCATTTCTGAAAATGATTATCAAATATGATACCACACGGAAAATCAGGAGGGCAAATCGGCGCGGTGAGTCACCGCAGACATGAGATGCCTTGCATCTCTTTTGGCACTTTGTTGTTGGGGTTGAGGAGAGATTTGTCGGTGACATCTCCGAGGCGGGATCGGCGAATTTAAAAATGAAA
>CBFDAY010000263.1:0-4516 GCA_965602895.1 uncultured bacterium | reverse complement strand
AAGCGCGGGCATGCTCTCGTACATGCACAGGTCGGTTCCAGGGGTCACGGTGCCCGACGAACTGATCCGGCGAATGAAAGAGGCGGCCCATCCCCGCACGGAAGGCATCGCCATCGCGATCGAACTGATACAACAAGTTCTTGAAATAGATGGCGTCAAGGGCGTTCACATCCAGGCGATCGAATGGGAATCGGCGGTCAGAGACGTAGTCGACGGCGCAGGGCTTTTGCCCCGCCCGGAGATTTAGAAGGATAGAGCAAGATGCCGAAGAAGTATCACGTTAACGTGCAACTGATGCCGCCAAGGTTTATGCCGGTGCCCAAATACTCTATGATAGAAAAGGAAGGGTGCCTGGGATGCCTGGAGTGCGCCAAGCGCGACTGCGTGTATGATGTCTACACAAATCGCCAATTCTACCCCGAGCAGATGGTCGATTCCATCGACTACCTGTGTCAGAACTGCCTGCGCTGCATACAGGGATGCAAGAACCAGCTCATCACAAAGATGAAGAACCCCGACTTCGAGGCCCTGGGCGACGAGTATTGGAAGCCCGATCTCATCGTCAGCCTGTGGGAACAGGCCACCAACGGAAAAATCCCGGTCTCGGGAGCGGGATACCGCGGGCCCTTCGCCGGACCGGGCTTCGACTCGATGTGGACCGACATGTCCGAGATCGTCCGGCCCACGCGCGACGGCATCCACGGGCGCGAATACATCAACACCGGTGTCAACATAGGCCGAAAACCCATGCAGTTGGATTTCGACGCCGAGGGCGAATTGTACTCCCGCTCACCGCCGCAGGTGGAACTGCCGATTCCCATGATTTTCGACAAACTGCCCTTCGGCGTGATGAACGCCGACGTGCGAACCGCCTTTGTCCGCGCCGCGGAGATGGTGGGCACAATGGTCGTCGTACCCGAAGATGAGATCAACTGGAAATTGATGCCGCACATCGAGAGCATCATTCCTCTACTATTATCATTCGCAGATCTGGAAGACGAGCGGATCGATGAGATTGTCGGACGCGCGAGAATAATCGAGCTGCACGATGGGCCGGACGTCATGGAGCGCATTCGAAAGATAAAAGACTTCCATCCCTCGACCATTGTATCCATACGCATGCCGACGGGCAAAGACGTGTCCGACCGCGTCGAGCGGCTCACACGCGAGGGCGCAGAAGTTATCCACCTTGCGGCCGATTGGCAAGGCTCGACCCCGAAGGTCAACGAGTCCGGCGATGCGGACCCCAGGTTCATCAAAGACGTGCTTCGAGACGTGCATCTGAATCTGATCGACAAGGCCATGCGCGACGAGGTCACGATTATCGCAAGCGGCGGCATCGCGATGGCGGAGCACGTCGCAAAGGCTGTGATATGTGGCGCGGACCTTATAGGCATAGACATGTTGCTCGAGGTCGCACTGGAATGCCGTGTGTGCAAGCGATGCGTCCGCGGCCTGAGCTGTCCCGTGTCGATCGAGACAATCGATCCCCAATGGGGCGCGCTCAGGATTCGCAACGTCATTTGTTCATGGCACTCGCAGTTGATAGAGGTGCTGGGTGCGATGGGGATACGCGAGATGAGGCGCCTCCGCGGCGAGGTCGGCCGCGCAATGTTTTACGAAGATCTGGAACAGGAGGCTTTCGGGGATGTCAGAGTCGCCCCTGACAACTACAGAAGTTGAGAACGAGTATTCGCGCCTGCTCGGACGCGAGGCGGTTCTGACGCCATCGCGCTTTCGCAATCGGGTGTCCAAATACAGGGTGTTTCGCAGCGGCGCCTGCACGGCCTGCGGCAAGTGCGCCGAGTTGTGCCCGTACGGCGTTCACGTGCAAAGCGGCGACAGAATGCTCAAACCAAGGGAATGGCTGTGCATCGGCCACGCGTGCGGCGCAAACGATTTCTATTGCATCGACCAGTGCCCCGAAGGCGCCCTTTCTCTGGGAATAAATCCGTTGTTCGAGACGATCGGCGATGCCCGCTGGCCCGCCGACATGCTGCTTGCGACGTGGATAATGGCCGAGACGGGCGAGGTTCCCGACGGCGGGCTCGAGTACCAGTTCGGTCTTTCGGGAGGCGGGTTCGACAAGCTCGTCGTTGATTTTCCGTCCTCTCCCTCCGCCGACCTCGATGAGGAGGATATCGACCTCGGTATCGAGTTGAACCGGCGCAATGACGGCGCTCATAGCGTCCGGATCGACCTCCCGGTATACGGCGGAGGCATGTCGTTCGGCTCCGTGAGCCTGAACACCATGCTGGCCCGCGCCATCGCCGCGAAGAGCTGGAACACCTTCACGTGCACAGGCGAGGGTGGTTACCCTGAGGCGCTCGTCCCGTTCGCCGGGCATATCATCACGCAGGTGGCCACCGGCCTGTTCGGCGTGCGCGAGGAGACCATCCAGCGGGCGCCCATCATAGAATTCAAGTACGCGCAGGGCGCCAAGCCCGGCCTCGGCGGACACCTGCTCGGCGACAAGGTGACTCCCGACGTCGCCCGGATGAGGGAGGCCGTCGTGGGAAGCGCGCTCTTCTCGCCGTTCCCGTTCCACTCGGTTTATTCGGTCGAGGATCACAAAAAACATATCGACTGGATAAAGGCGATGAGCCCGAAAGCGCTCGTCTCGGCTAAGGTGTCGACGCCAACCGACGTCGACATGGTGGCCATCGGCACTTACTACGCCGATTGCCACATCGTGCACATCGACGGCAGCTACGGCGGCACCGGCGCCGCCCCCGACATAGCGAAAAAGAACATCGCGATGCCCATCGAATATGCGATCCCCAAGGTTCATAAATTCCTCGTGGAGGAAGGCGCCCGCGACTGCATAACCTTGATAGCGTCGGGCGGTGTCCGCGGCCCGTGGGACGTCGCCAAGGCCATCGCGCTCGGGGCCGACGGCGTGGTCATAGGCACGGCCGAGATGGTCGCGCTGGAGTGCATCCGATGCTCGCGGTGCGAGAGCGGCCGGGGCTGCGCGCGCGGTATCGCCACCACCGACCCCGAGCTTTCGCAGCTCGTCCCGATCGAATACGCGGCTCGTCGCCTGAGCAACCTGTATTCGGCATGGTCGAAGGAGTTGAAAAGGATACTCAAGCGCCTGGGCATTCGAAGCGCGCAAGAGCTTGTCGGTCGCACGGATCTGCTGATGCGGCTCAAATAGCGGAACACTTGAAAAAATGAATGACATAACTCGAAATATACTCCAATCCAGGGCGAAGCTGATCGAGGGACTGCCGCGCGCGCCCGTCCGAAAGGATTCCGAAGAGGGCGGCTGCGGGGTCGTCGGTTTCGCATGCAGCATTCCGGTCGGGGGACGGCATATCTACGAGCCGTCGTGCCAGATGCACAACCGCGGCAACGGCAAGGGAGGCGGCATAGCGGCCGTCGGCTTCGTGCCCGAACAGCTTGGTGTGAGCCGCGGGGTCCTTGACTCGCATTATATCCTCCAGATCGGCCTGCTCGACGCGGAGGCTCGCGGCCCGGTGGAAGAGGATTTTATCAATCCGTTTTTCGACGTTGACGTTTCAGGTATGCTGCCGACCGTGGACGACTATCGCGACGTCGAGGGACTCGATATGCGGCCGCCCGACGTGCTTCGGTGCATGGTCAGGGTCAAGCCCGATGTTCTCGACCGGTTCATAAAAGAGAACCAGCTCGACGGCGTAGACATGCGAATCGCCGAAGAGGAGTTTATATACCAAAACAGCTTCAAGCTGAACCGGAAGTATTACGCTTCGCTGGGAGAGAAAAAGGCGTTCGTGCTCTCTCACGGGCGCGACATGATGATCCTGAAGATCGTCGGCTACGCCGAAAAGATCGCCCGGTATTATATGCTGGAGGATTTCAAGGCCCACTGCTGGATCGCGCACCAGCGCTATCCGACAAAAGGCAGGGTCTGGCATCCCGGCGGGGCGCACCCGTTCATAGGCATGAACGAGGCGCTCGTGCACAACGGCGACTTCGCCAACTATTATTCGGTCAGCGAATACCTGAAGATGCGCAACGTTTATCCGCTATTCCTGACCGACACCGAGGTTGCGGTGCTGCTGTTCGACCTGTGGAAGCGAACATACGGATACCCGATGGAATATGTGATTGAGGCAATGGCGCCGACGACCGAGCTCGACTTCGACCGTCTGCCGGTGGACAAGCAGCGCGTCTATGGACGGATTCAGGCCGTCCATATGAACGGCTCTCCCGACGGCCCGTGGTTCTTCATCATCGCGCGCAACGACGTCGAGACCGGGCGGTTCCAATTGATCGGCATCACCGACACCGCGATGCTGCGCCCGCAGGTGTTCGCGCTCTCGCAGGGCGAGGTCGAGATCGGCCTTTGCTGTTCTGAAAAGCAGGCCATCGACGCCACGCTTCGCTCACTGGCCGAGGATGACCCGCGCTTTCATCCGATCGCTGATAAATACTGGAACGCGCGAGGCGGCAGCCACACCGACGGCGGCGCCTTCATATTCACGCTTTCCGGAGAAGGCGAGAACAAAAAACTCACCTGCGCCGACAA
>CBFDAY010000262.1:0-4522 GCA_965602895.1 uncultured bacterium | reverse complement strand
GAAGTTCGCCCTCTTGTTGTGATCTCCCGGTTTCTTTAAGGAGGATTGAATTGCCCATGTTGTCACGTCGCAAGTTTCTGATCGTGGCTGGCGCAGGAGCCGGCGCATTGGCGGCGCCCGGCGCAGGAGGAATGTTGTTCGGGAGCCGGGGAGTTGAGGTAGGGGACAAGCGCGAAGAAAGCTTGTGGACTTCCGAGGCGCCTCTGGTAAGCCCGGCAGCCAGGTTCACAGGCGAACGCAAAGTTGATTTGGCGATAATCGGCGGCGGCTACACCGGGCTGTCGTGCGCGTATTACGCCAAGAAGTTTCGTCCCGAATGGTCGATTGTCGTGTTGGAATCGCATCGTCTCGGCTCAGGCGCGAGTTCGCGCAACTCCGGCGCGGTATATGCGAAATATTGGGGGACCGACGATAAGGGAATGCCTCAGCGCGGCCTCGAAAGGCTGGTGCGCTTTATCGAGGAGGAGGGAATCGAATGCGACTTCAAGTCCACTCCGACCATCCAGGTGTACACATCGAAAAAGTCCGCCGAGAAGGCCCGCGCTTCTTTAGAGCCGGGAGCGAAGTGGATTCCGGCCGAGGAGTTTGGCGAGAACGCCCACACGGATTACTATGCGGGGGCGGCGGAGCTGCCCGGATACTATATGGTTCATCCGGCCAAACTGGTTGCGGGCCATGTCAAGGCGGCTGATCAAGCAGGAGTGGAATTGTATGAGAATTCGCCCGCGCTGGAAGTCAAGGGCGGCAAACCGGCCGAGATCGTCATGTCCGGCGGTAAGATATGGGCTGACAATGTTCTAATTGCCACTAACGCATACACGCCGCGTCTTGGATTCCTCAAGCGTGTCATGATACCGGTGCACCAATACACATTTGCGACTCGCGGACTTACACAAGAGGAGATCAGCGGTTTCGGTCTGGAACGCTGGCCGTTGAGATTTGAAAAAAACACCTTGCCGGTTACCAGCTTTATAACCCGAAGCGGTCACTTTTGCATACGAATTGTGATCGGCTCCGCAAGCTTCAATTCATGCCGGTGGCGCGACATAGATGGCGCTCGAAGGCTCGCAAAGAAAATGTTCGAGCAGCGGTTTCCCTGGGTTGCGGATGTCGAGTTGGCGCACGGCTGGCACGGTGTGACCGGTCATACACTCAAAATGCACGAGATTGTCAGTCCTGTCATTGGAGACAACATTCATGTGAGCGCCGCCTTCAACGGGCTGGGCATCATGCCCGGCCACAACAGCGGTTATCTTTCGGCTTGCAGGATAACCGGCCATTCCGACGAGGACTTGCGCTTCCTGGCCGGGACATCCGGGCATATCCCCATCCCCGGCGAGTTCTATCGGAGCATCATGTTGAAGCCTTTTATGAGAATCATGACGCCGGATTGATCTTTTGCATTCGGGATGGTCTTTTACGGGGACCGGACTCGCTCGTCAACTCTGCATGAATCGCGCCGGAGAGAATGCGCTCGAATCCATGAGGTCGGTACCGCCGTCGATGAGTAATTCGGCCGCGACCTGGCCTGCCGCAGGGCTTGTCTCGATGCCGCTTCCTCCCTGGCCCGCCAGCCAGAAGAACCCCTTGACCAGCGGGTCCTCGCCTATTACGTAAGACTGGTCCGGCGCGAAAGTTCGCAGGCCGGCCCATTTTTGGCGCAGGGACCTGGGAGCAAGTGTGGGCGCAAACGTCTCCAGCCTGTCGATTGTCTGGGCGACAAACAGTTCATCCGGCCGGGCGTCGCAAGGTTCAATCGGATCTTCATCCATCGGGCTGGCAAGCAGGCCGCGCGACTCCGGAGCGAAAAAGAAATGATGTGTAGCGTTAGCCACAAGCGGCCATTTCGCCACCTCCAGGCCTTCCGGGGCCGCGAACGCTATCGCAGTGCGACGGTATGGCGTAAGCTCAATCGGCGCGGCCCCGGCGAGCCGTCCGATGATTCCGGCCCATGCACCCGTCGCATTGACAACCCAGCGAGCGGCATATTCTCCCTCGTTCGTCCTGACTCCGGAACAGCGTCCTTGTTCTACATCGATGCCGTGGACCTCCACTCCGCATCGCAATTCCACCCCATCGCCCTGGGCGTGGCGAAGATAGCTCCACAACAGTTCGTGGACGTCGATGTGCCCATCCTCCGGCAGGAAGACCGCGCCGTCAAAATGCTCGCCGGAGACGACCGGAATCCTTTCGATAACCTCTGCGGGAGTGAGCAGTTCGAGTGATATACCCATCTGCTCGAAAGTCGGGGCGACTTCCCGGATCATGTCCCACTCCTGGCCCTGAAACATCAGCAAGATCCCGGACTGTTCGAGGAGAGGGCTTTGGCAAAAGCCCTCCGGAGGATCGCGGAGAAAGTCGGCGGCCAAAAGCGTGAGCTGTAATACCGACGGGATCATGCCAAGCTCGATGAGCACGGCCGCGCTGCGCCCGGTCGAGTGGTAGCCGGGCTGCTCTTCGCGCTCGAGAATCAATACATCGGTCAGCCCCCGTTTGGAAAGGAAATATGCAAGGGAGGCGCCGGCGATTCCGCATCCTACGATTATTACCTCATATTCGCTTTTTTTATTCATGTCATTCGGGATACCGGGGGTGCGTGTTTTATCGACTACATGCTCAGGTCCAGCTTGGTCCGACCATAGATGTTGATCGCTTCGCCGTTGATGGAGCCCGCCGCCTCGGTCGCCAGGTAAAGTGCGAGATCGGCGACATGGCTCGGGGGAATAAGCAGTTCTCCAACCCGTTCTTTGACCGTTTCGGGGATCATGTCGGTTTCGACCGTGCCGGGACATATTGCGTTCACGGTAATGTTGAACGGCGCCAGCTCCTCGGCAAGCGCCTTTGTGAACCCGACTACGCCATGCTTGGAAGCCACATAGGCCGTTAGATAAGGGATGCCGATCTTGCCGCTCCGGGAAGCGATGTTTATGATCCTGCCCCATCCCTGCTCGATCAAAATGGGCGCCACCGCCTTTGTGCAGTAGAATGTGCCCATGAGATTCACTTCGATTACGCGGCGCCAGTCCTCGGGGTCGAAGGCGACAAACGGTCCACCCTGCATGATGCCGGCATTATTGACGAGGATATCAATCCGCCCGAGTTTCTCCATCGTCTCTTCGATCATCTCTTGAACGTCTTCACGGCGCGAGACGTCGCTCTTCACTCCAATTGCTTTGCCTCCGCTGCGAGCGATCTCTTCGACAACCGCCGAAAGCTGGTCTGAGCTTCGGGCCGTGACGGCAACCTTTGCGCCTTCGCCGGCAAAGAGCAGCGCGATCTCCCGCCCGATTCCCCTGCCGCCGCCGGTAACGATTGCAACTCTGTCTTTCAACTTCATATTGGATATCTCCCGATTGGTTTTCCTTCGATCTCCGTCTTTCTGTTTTTCGGAAATGTCGGGGAACCGACATCCGGCATTTCATTGGAAGCAGCGGATATCTATTTCAGGGAGCCGAGAAAATTCAAGAGCGCCGAGATACATGCGTCCGGGTCGTCCAGATAGATTTCGTGCCAGGAACCGTCGATCACCGTTATCCGGGAGTTCGGTATCGTCCTGCGCATCTTGATCGACTCTTCCATGGGTGTTATGAGGCTTTGCGCAGGCGCCAAAATGAGGGTGGGAACGCTGACCTCGGGAAGCAGGGATTCCACGTTCACGGTGGCGGCCAGCCTTGCCAGGTTCGCCAGCATCATGGGACGGTTCTTGGCCCATTCCTCAAGTCCCCATTCCACTCTCCCCTTTGAGGTTTCCGGATCGGCGGCGCCATGGCCCATGAGCCCCCTGGCCCATCCATCGCCCCCGAGTTTTTCCATTGCCGTGGGCCAATCCTTCTCTCCCAGGGCGAAGATCTCTTGAATCTCGGGACGAATGGAGAGCGGGGCCGCCACCAGCGTGGCGCTCTTCAGCAGCTCGGGCCAGCGTGCGGCCAGGGCGATTCCCAGGATTCCGCCCACGGACTCGCCGACATAATGGACCGAACCCAGCCCCAGCGCTTCTATCACACCACGGATGTCCGAGAGCAGCTCGTCCACGCTCCATGGGTGGTCGTCGGCGGGGTCTGCCGACTGCCCGTGCCCCCGCATGTCCACGCGCAGAACCCGGTAGTCGCGGGCGAGGGGCGGCGCCCAATGATACCAGAACTTCCCGCTGCGGCCGTAGCCGTGCTGTATCAAGATCGTGTCGGATTGCTCCCAGGGATCGGTGAAATCGTCCAGCTCATAGTGGATCTGCATTCCGTTGACTTTTACATCGGGCATGATTGTTCCTCCTCACGAGATTGTTCATGCAGTCGTTGTTAATAGAAAGCTAACGACAATGGAATTCGGCCAAAAGACAGTGCGCCGGCCTTATGGATTCGGCTGGAACACTGACATCTTTCAGAGGGATTCTATCACAAAAGGTCCGGATGCAGCGTAGTTTTACTACTCGGAGCAGATAATAGTCGTCATTCTGAGCGCAGGGCCACAAGCCCGAGCGAAGAATCTCTAAAACCACAGCGACCTCAATCAAAGAAATCCTTCG
>CBFDAY010000261.1:0-4537 GCA_965602895.1 uncultured bacterium | reverse complement strand
GGGGAATAAAGGTTTTGCAGACCTCTGCCTTACCACTTGGCTATGCCGCCCTTTTCTCAATAATTGTATTATCAACCCGTATTTTTGTCAAGTGGAAGTCATATGGACTTCGCGACTGTCCCACGACCTTTGGATTGAGAGGATCGGCGACAGCGCCTCCCCTCATATCTCCTTCCCCTATTGCTTCGGTTTGATAAGCAGAGACGCCGTCGTTTGGGCGCCGTCGGGCAAGTGCCGCATACTCCTCGAAACGCCGGATTTTCCGCTCAGGCTGTCAAAGTCCCCGCAATCGAGCGCGCGCATGGGGCAGGCGGACACGCATATGGGAATCTCGCCGTCCGCAAGGCGATCCTCGCAGAAACAGCATTTCTCGGCTACCGCGCCCTCATCGGGCCGGAATTGTATCGCTCCATACGGGCAGGCGTCTTCGCAGGCCCGGCAGCCCGTGCATTTCTCAGCGTCTATCAGCACAACGCCGTCGGCCTCGCGTTTGTAAATGGCGTCTTCGGGGCAGGCCTCGGCACACGCAGGCTTTTCGCAGTGGTTGCAGGAAACCGAGACATGATACACACCGACGTCCGGGAATTTGCCTTCCTCGTACGTGCTCACCCTGCGCCGGCTCACCAGCTCGGCCGGCAGATCGTGCCAATCCTTGCATGCCACGACGCACGTGTGGCAGCCGATGCATCTGGTCTGGTCGAAGTAAAACGCAAGCTGCATCTCATCCTCCATTGGTCAATCTCTGCCGTCAGGTCTTTTCCACTTGAACCCTGGTGGAATTGTACGGCGTAATCTTGGTCGAGGTGCGGATGTCGGGGCATACGGCGTTGGCGCATCCCCCCCGCTCGACGCCGTCGGCGTCCAGATGAAACTGCATCCCCTGATCGATGTTTACCGTGCCCGGGATGATACGCTCGGTCACACGCGCGGGCAAGATGGTCGCGCCGATATAACTCGTGACCTTCACCTTGTCGCCGTTTCGTATGCCCCTGGCCTCGGCGTCGATCGAGTTGATCCAGACTTCTTGCGCCTCGGCCTCTTTGAGCCAGGGGAGGTCGTAAAACATCGAGTTCGACGTCTTCTTGCTGTGACCGGTCACGAGACACAGCGGGAAGTCGGCGTCGCTTTCATCCGCTTCGGGTGCGATATATTTGGGGATCGCGGGAACTTCGGGATCGCCAATGTCGGCGATGCTCTGCGAGCGTATCTCTATCCTGCCGCTGTGCGTCCCGAAGGGATTGTTTTCGATGTCCTCTATCTGCTCGCTGAAGGCGATGTGTGGCTTGTCGAGTTCGTATTTTATGAAACCGGTCTTCCTGAACTCGTCCCAGTCTTCTATCCCGGCACCGGACGTCAGGTATTTCAGCCACTCCTCTGCGCTCATGCCGTCGTAGTAGTCTTCGATTCCGAGGCGCCCGGCAAGATCGGCAAGAATGTCTATGTCGTTCCGGCTTTCGCAATACGGCTCGATGGCCTTGTTGGAACAGGTGATGTAGTGGCCCCGAAGCGGGGTGGTAAAGACGTCGTCGCGCTCGAACTGTGTGGTGGCCGGGAGCACGTAGTCGGCATAGCGGGCCGTGGCCGTCAGGAACTGGTCGTGGACAACCATGAACTCGATCGACTTGAGCGCGCGGTCGGCCTTGTTGACGTTGCCGAGCTGGTTCGCGGTGTTTCCGGCGACGGAGTAGACCATCTTTATGTCCGACGGGTAACCTCCGGCGCGGCCCTCCAGGATGGCGTCGCCCCACTTGTTGAAGTGTACCTCGACGTTGTCCGAATAATTTCCGCCCGGCAGATTCATCACCTTGGTCATCATCGGATAACCGGCGATGGCGACGCCGGATTCGCCGCCCGTGACGCCGACGTTGCCGGTCATGGCGGCGAGGGTCGCCGCCGCGCGGCTGAACTGCTCGCCGTGCTTCGTGCGGCACGGCCCATAGCCCGGGATGAGTGCGGCGGGCTTGGTCGTCGCGTATGCGCGCGCGAGCTCGACTATCGTCGCGGCGGGCACGCCGGTTATCTCCTCGGCCCACTGCGGCGTCTTGGGGATGTCGTCTTCCCGGCCCATGACGTATTGCTTGAATTCGTCGAAGCCGACCGTGTATTTGTCGAGGAACTCTTTGTCGCATAAATCTTCGTCGATCATCACATGGGCCATCGCGATAAGCATGGCCGTGTCGGTACCGAGCCGGATGGGTATCCATTGGTCGGAGAACGTGGCGGCTGAATCGGTGTAGCGCGGGTCTATGGCGACGACGCGCGCGCCGTTTTCCCTTGCGAGCGCCAAATAATAGCTTGAGTTCGTGCCCCATATCGAATCGCTCGGATTCCAGCCCCACATTACTATCATCTTGGAGTTCAGCAGGTCCTCGCGCTCGTTCGCCGTGAAAACGGTGCCGTATGTGTGAAACGCGGCGAACACGGCGCCGTCATTCGAGACGAACGAGTCAAGCGTCGTCTGTCCGCCGAACTTGTTCAAGAGCCGGTCCAGAGAATGCCTGTGATGATACACGCACTCGTTCGTCCCCGAATGCGACATGTTCATGATCGACGTAGCGCCATATTTTTCGCGGATCTCGAGCATCTTTTCGGCGATCGTATCCAGCGCTTCGTCCCAGCCGACGCGCTCGAATTCGCCCGCGCCCCTCTCGCCGATCCTCTTCAAAGGATACTTGAGCCTGTCGGGGTGATACAGCCGCTGTCGATATGCGCGACCTTTGAGGCACGCGCGCAGCTGCAACGCCCCGGACTCATCCGGAAGCGATTCATCCGTTGTGATCCGCCTGACAACGCCGTCTTCGACATGGGCAATCAGCAAACAGCTTCCGCCACAGTTGTGCCCGCAACCAACCGGCACTTTCTTGATCTCTCCAGCCATATCATATTTCTCCGGAATTGTTGTTTTTCCCGATAATATCAGTGATTAACCATGGATAATGCGCCAAAAACTAGTCCGCCGCCTCCACAGCCCGGGCCTCGAGGTTTTTGTCAGGGCACCATAATACGACCGCTTCCGGCTGAAATTCGGCGATGGCGGCAATCAGCAACATGAGGACCGCAAATACATAAAGAACGGATGCGTAGCTCCCCCTGGTATCGAAGACAACCCCCGCCCAAACGGGACCGATACCCGAGCCTATTATTGCTATCAGGGTGAGAATTCCGAAGATGGCCCCGAAATTCCTCATGCCCAGGGCCCCGCTCGTCAGGAGTGGATTGATCGTGAGAGGCGCGCCGACGCCGAAGCCGTAAAGGACTGCAAACACAACTACGGTGCTGTACCCGGTGGCATCCGACATAACAAAGACAGCGATTGAAACAACTACGCATGCCCCCGCTATGGCGTTTTTGGGTCCCCAGCGGTCGGCGATCGGCCCGAAAGAGAACTTTGCGCCGGTCATCACAAGCAACACAAGGCTCCATGCCCACGCCGCCCTGCTCGGTGAATGCCCCATATCCATCAGATGAGGCGCGCAGTGCACCCCGATCGCGCTTGTAACAATACCGATAATCAGCATCACCACGGCGATCTGCCAGAAAACCCTGGTCGAAAACGCTTCCTTTACGCTGAGTCCCCAGTTGTTATCGGATTCCTTGTTAATCGGCAGACCCGGATCGACAAGTGGTTCGAGCCCCACTTCCGAAGGATGAGTCCGCAGCAGAAAAATTATAACGGGCAGGGCGATGAGAAAGATCATCGTTCCGCTGACCAGGTAAGCCGTTCTCCAACCGTGATTGTATATGATCCAGTTGGCCACCGGAGTCATGCACATGCCTCCAACGCTCGTGCCCATCGCCATTATGCCCATTGCCATACCGCGCCGCGCCACGAACCAGTTCTGGATTATCAGCGAGCATGGGATAACTGTTGCGCCAGCCAGCCCGCATCCAATGAAGGCATAGACCACATATATCTGCCAGATATATGCGATGCGGCTAGCAGCCAATATACCGCCCCCGATCATCAGCGCCCCGACAATCATTACGGGCTTTGCGCCGATTCGGTCGATAAAACCGCCGGCTATGGGAGCCGAGATACCCATGCCGAGCGCTCCGGCCGCCATCGCGACGGAAAGAGTCCCACGGCTCCAACCCATATCCTCAACAATAGGCTTTAGAAAGATAGTGAATGTGTTGAGCACGCTTCCGTAGAGCAGAAACATGACGCCAAAACACGCGAAAGCCACATAATAGCCGTAAAAAAAACGCGGCTCGGCGTTGTCATTCATGGCGGAGTTATCCCCTCTCACAGGTGTTCAAGCTTGAACGGGTATTATTTCGAGGAAGGCCGCGAAAAACAAGGCTAAGAATATCATAATCGGCAGGCTAATGCAAAAGGCCATGGGTGTGGCTATGGGGCAAACATTGAGAAGAAAGGGGCGCGACAAATCATCGCGTCCCTTTCACAGAATAATCTTTCCCCTTCGCATCCTCCGCCAGGATTGCCGTTCCTTGCCCTAAGCGTCGACGCCCGCGAACTTCCTTGCCAGGGCCGTGTAATCAGCCAGCGGAGCCTCGAACAGGATCATCATCTTCT
>CBFDAY010000260.1:0-4553 GCA_965602895.1 uncultured bacterium | reverse complement strand
CCGTGTTGAAGGCTCCCGCGCCTCAGGGGCTATGTTAGTTGAGCTGCGCCGCCCGTGTCAACACGGGGATGCTCTCGGGCTTGACCTGCCGCTAATGCCGGGCGGGATAAAGATAGGGACTTACGGAGGCCGCCGCTCAGCCCAGTCCGATCGCGTACCTGATCACGAACAGCGCGGCGAAAACGTAAACGAACGCGTTCACTTCTTTTCCGCGCCCGCTGAGCAGCTTGAGCAAAGCGAATGAGATGAAGCCGAAAGCGATGCCCTCGGTTATGCTGAATGTGAGCGGCATGATCAATATTGTCAGAAACGCGGGCACCGACTCGGTGTAGTCATCCCATTTAATGGACTTCACGCTCATCATCATCATGCTTCCGACGATGATAAGAGGGGGCGCGATGAAGGGGTAAAGATGGAGGTCGTCGTAGACCACCTCGCCTCCGACCATTTTCGCGAGCGGATAGAAAAATAGCGCGAGGATAAAGAGAGACGCCGTCACCATGTTAGCCAGCCCGGTGCGTCCGCCCTCGGACACGCCCGCCGCACTCTCGATGTAGCTTGTGACCGTAGAGGTTCCAAGGGTCGTGCCCACGACCGTGCCGATGGCGTCGGAGAGCAGCGCCCTCTCGGCCCTCGGAAGCTTTCCGTCGACGACGAACCCGGCGCGCTGGCTAATGCCCACAAGCGTGCCGACGGTGTCGAACAGGTCGAGGAAGAAAAAGACGAATATGACCATGAGGACGTCCACAAAACCGCCCGTTGTGAAAACGCCCGCGATATCAAGCTTCAGAAACGTGGGAGCGATGGAGGGAGGGGCGCTTACAACCCCCTCGAAATTAACGAGTCCAAAGAGCCACCCCAGGAAGGCTGTGGCCAGTATGCCGATCAGAATCGCTCCGCGCACGCGCAGGGCAAACAACACGGAGATCAGGAGCACCCCCAGGAGAGAAATCAGCACGGGAGGACTGTGCAGATTTCCAAGCTGAACGAGAGTCGCCGGATGCCCGACAACGAGCCCCGACCATTCCATGCCGACAAGGGCTATCAGAAGGCCGATTCCGACGGCGATCGCGCTCTTGATCGATTGGGGAATGGAGTCGATCAGCCGCGCCCTGAAACTGAACACGGAAAGAAAAAGGAAAAGAGCGCCCGAGATGAAGTTCGCCCCGAGAGCGACCTGCCAGCTATAGCCCATTATCCCGCAGATGGTGAAAACGAAGAAGAAATTATGGCCCATAGCGGGAGCGAGGGCGATCGGATAGTTGGCCAGAACCCCCATGAGAAACGTGGCGATCGCGCTGGCGACGCACGTCGCAACAAGCACCGCCCCATGGTCCATGCCGCAGATGCTCAGCACGGCCGGCTGAACGAAAATGATGTAGGACATGGTCATGAAAGTGGAAAGGCCGGCCAATACTTCGATGCGAACGTTGGTGCCGCGGGCCTGAAGATCGAACATCGGGGGAACCTCCTCTCCTCAAACCAAGGCATGGCCGACAGGCTCGAACGGCCGGTCCCGACATCATCGCTCAGGGCTTTTTGTAGAGTTTTTCCTTGAGCCTTCCCTCGACCAACCCCGGCACGAAGGCGCTTATGTCGCCGCCGAACTCTATCAGTTCTTTCACAAGGCTGGAACTGATGAAAGAGTAGCTTTCGTGAGTCATGAGGAAGATGGTCTCATATGAATCGTTGAGCTTGCGATTGGTGAGGGCCATCTGAAACTCATACTCGAAATCGGAAAAGGCCCTGAGCCCGCGCACAACGCAACACGCGCCCTTTTTCCTGACATAGTCGACAAGGAGGCCGTCGAAAGCATCCACCGAGACGTTATCGTGCCCCTTGAGCAGCTCACGTATCATTTCCAGTCTCTCGGAAACGGGGAAGAAGCCGGCTTTGTGTATATTGTGAGCGATTGCGACAACCATCTCGTCGAACAGCCCGACAGCGCGTTCGATGATGTCGATGTGGCCGAGGGTGATGGGATCGAAACTGCCGGGATAGACGGCGATTCGCTTCATATTCATTCCTCCAGTTTCTTCATTGCGACCCGCCTGGCCGCGTCATACACGCGCCTGAGCGGCTCGCCCGCAACGCGCGCGATGGTTTTGCAGTCTTCGAATTCAGGCGAAACCGTGAGCATATCCCCGCCGGCCGAGCCCACCTTCACCCTCACCGGTCCCCACTCGGTGGATACTTCCATTACCTCGCGGTTTAGCTTCAGTCTCGCTTCACGGTGATATCTTACACCAAACGTAGTCGATTCGGAAAACAGGATCGAGGCCATTGCTGACGCCTCCTCGGGCTTGCACAGCAGTGTGAGAAGCGTGCCGGGCCTCGTTTTTTTCGACTGCGTCGGTATGAGATATGCGTCGAGCGCGCCCTTTTCCAGCAGCAATTCTATAAGGTACTCGAAGTTCTCCGGGTTCATGTCGTCAATGGTGGTGCTCATAACGACAACGTCGTCCGAGGTGAAGGCATCCGACGGCTCTCCGATGATGGCCCGAAGCAGGTTCGGCCACTCCGGGAATTCGCTCTTGCCGGCGCCGTAGCCGTGCGACAGCGCCTTTTGCGGGGGGAGAGGGCCGAAGCCTTTGGCGAGCGATTTGAGCAGAACGGCCCCTGTCGGCGTCACGAGTTCGGCCTGAGGTCCCTTCGAGTAAACCGGCACGCCTTCGAGCAGTTTCATGGTGGCGGGCGCCGGCACGGGCAGCACGCCGTGCCTGCATTCCACGAAGCCGCTCCCGACGTTGATCGGCGAGGCGTAGACTTCGTCTATCGCGAGCTTGTCCAGCCCGATCAGCGTGCCTACAACGTCGACGATGGAGTCGACCGCGCCGACCTCGTGAAAATGGATCTTGTCGGGAGTGGTGGAATGTATGGCCGCCTCGGTCTCTGCAAGCAGCGTGAAGATCGATTTGGCCTTTTCGCGAACGCGCTCCGGCAAACCACTAGCGTCGAGCATTTCCAGAATTTGCGGGAGCATCCGGTCCCCGGGCTGGGGACCCTTTACGTCGACGAAAAAGCTGGTGGCGCTTATGTTGCGGCGCGACGTCTTCTCGGCGCGAAGCTCGTAGCCCCCGAACGCAAGCCTGGACAGACCCTGCCGCAGATCCTCCAGCTTGAGGCCCGCATCGAGGAGAGATCCCACGACCATATCGCCGCTGATGCCTGAGAAGCAGTCAAAAAAGATTTGTCTCACTCAGGTTCTCCGGAAGGCTCACTTTCGCCTGGCGATGAGACTGGCAGAATAGCCCGCGCCGAATCCGTTGTCTATGTTGACGACCGATATCCCGGGCGAGCAACTGTTAAGCATCCCCAAAAGAGCCGCCAGGCCACCGAAACTGGCCCCGTAGCCGACGCTTGTGGGGACGGCAACGACAGGACATTCTACCAGACCACCAACGACGCTTGCAAGCGCGCCCTCCATTCCCGCGACTACGACGATAGAGTCGGATTTCGATATGTCGTTCCTTCTGTCAAACAGCCTGTGGATTCCCGCCACACCGACGTCATATATGCGCTGCAGTCGGCAGCCCATCATCTCGGACGTCACGGCGGCCTCCTCGGCCACCGGTATGTCGGATGTGCCGGCGGAGATGACGGTCACGTTGCCTTTGCGCCTGCCTATCGGACGCATGATGATCGTCATCGTCCGCGCATCTTCGTTGTAAACCGCCTTTGCGTGCACGGCGCGCACCGCCTCGAAGACCTCGAGCGAGATCCTCGTGGCCAGCACGTTGCATTCATGCTCGACCATACTGTTTACGATAGCCGTTATCTGCTCAGGCGTTTTGCTCTCGCAGAATATTACTTCGGGAAAACCTCTACGCAGATGCCGGTGGTGGTCGAGCTTGGCGAATCCGAGGTCTTCATATGGCAGGGTTTTGAGCTCGGCCATGGCCTCTTCCACGCTCGTCTTGCCTTTTGCCACGGCGGTTATGAGCTCGCGCAGTTTTTCAGGGTGCATGATCCACCTGGGTCTCAGATCATATTTTTTTCCTCGAGGCCTTCTTGTAAATGCCCCCGAAGATGGGCTCCTTCTTGTATCGCTTGGACGTGCCGATCATCAATAGTGTATCATGTTTGGAGATATCTTCCAAAATGGCCTGCAAATAACCCGATGCGGAGTCGGGCAGCCTGACCACGCTCTCGCAGTCATTGATGAGGATAACGTTCGATTGAGCCAGCTTGTTCAGAAGGCCGTTCCAGTCGAACGTCGGGGTCAATGCCAGCATCTCTGCAAGCTGATCGATTGAAAGCAGCGACACGGGAGAGGAGAGCATCTCGCTCAGCCTGTTGGTCAGCGCGCTGAAGAAGTGCTTGCGACGCTCTTCGTCGTCCTCGATGACGAGCAGCGGAAATTTGTTTCTCCACTTTTTATTCGGATATTTGAAAGCCTCCTCGAATTCGTCGAAAACGCGTTTCCCTCGGAAGCTGGAGGCAGTGAGCGTGGAATCGGCCGAGAGAAACTCGTCAAGGAAATCCCTCGGCGGCTCGGCCTCCGCGTCCTCGGGTTCTTCCGCCTCTCCTGCGGCGACCTCCTCCTCTTCCTT
>CBFDAY010000259.1:0-4569 GCA_965602895.1 uncultured bacterium | reverse complement strand
AGACAAAACATACGCATTCATTGGGAAACGATAAATGCGTCGGAAAGCAGAAGCCATTGCTTCTCACCCTGTTGCGCCACCGAAGGGGGCTGCTCGCAGGGTTATCGAACTCACGCGGCCAGACGTGTGGGGAGATGGCGTTCTGCCATCTTTTTTTATTTAATTTCAGTGTTTTTGTAAATGTGGAGGTGATGCGCGATAAGGCCCAGAAGAACCGAAAGGGTTGTTGACAAGACGAGGGTTAACGAGAGAATCCGCGCCAAATCGATACGTCTCGTCGGTGTGGACGGAGAACAGATTGGTGTAGTCTCGGTAGAGGAAGCTCTTGAAACAGCTCGTGAGCAAGGGTACGATCTTGTGGAAGTTGCGCCGAAGGCGTCTCCTCCCGTTTGCCGTATCATGGATTACGGCAAGTATAAATATGAGCAGAGCAAACGGGCCAAGGAAGCCAAGAAGCACCAGCACACAATCCACGTCAAAGAGATGAAGTTTCGCCCTAAGACCGAGGATCACGACTATCAATTCAAGCTCAAGCACGTCAGGAAATTCCTTGCCGACGGCAATAAGGCCAAGATGACCGTGAGATTCCGTGGGCGCGAAATGGCTCATACCCAACTCGGCCGGAAGATACTCGAAAAGCTGGTTCAGGATACCCAGGACTTAGCAGCTGTCGAGCAACAGCCTAAAATGGAGGGTCGTAATATGACCCTCGTCCTTGGTCCCAGGCACTAATTTCTTCAAAAACCGCCGTCAGATTCCCATCGGGGGAGGAGGGGGAGAAGTATATTTCTGTGCTGTTCCCGAAGAAAGGAGGCATGCTATGCCGAAGATGAAAAGCAACCGCGGCGCGGCCAAGCGATTTAAAAAGACCGCCAGCGGCAAAGTCAAGCGCCGGAAAGCCTACAAGGCCCATATTCTGACGAAAAAGAGCAGCTCGCGCAAGCGCCGACTGAGGAAGGGCACTCTGATATCGCAAGCCGACAGAAAGCGAATCGGAAGGCTTCTGTGTATTTGATTTCGTTTGGCCACCGGTAAATTGAAACATCACGCAAGGAGTGAATCAGGCAATGGCAAGGACAACCAACAGCCCGGCCTCACGCAATCGACGCCGCAAAGTCCTGAAAATGGCAAAGGGCTACTACGGCGCCAAGAGCAGGCTGTATCGCGTAGCGAACGAGGCCGTCATCCGCAGCCTTCGCTATTCTTATCGCGACCGGAAGACGCGCAAACGGCAGTTTCGGCGTCTCTGGATAACTCGCATCAATGCCGCTGCACGCATGAACGGGCTCTCATACAACAGGTTCATCGACGGACTCAATAAAGCGCAGATCGAAGTGGACCGGAAGATGCTGGCCGAGCTCGCCGTCAACGATCAGCAGGTCTTCAACCAGTTGGTGGAAGTCGCCAAAGCACACCTGGGCAACAATGATAATTCTTCCGGCGATTGACCTCAAGGGCGGCCACTGCGTTCGGCTTGAGCAGGGCAAACCCGACAAGGAAAAAATCTACTCGGGCAATCCCGCCGATGTTGCGCGAAGCTGGGAGCAGCAGGGTGCGCAATGGCTCCACGTGGTCGATCTCGACGGGGCATTCGCAGGCGAGCTTCGAAACCTGGCCTCCCTTGAAGCAATACGCGCAGCCATAAGCATACCAATTCAATTCGGCGGCGGCAACCGCACGCTGGACGCTCTCGCCCGAGTTTTTGAGGCGGGCGTGGACCGCGCCGTGCTCGGCACCGCCGCGCTCGAGTCTCCCGATTTTCTTCGCGAGGCATGCGACAAGTTCGGCGCCGGAATCGCCGTCGGCATAGACGCTCGCGACGGCAAGGTCGCAGTCAAGGGCTGGAGCGAAGTTACCGACACCGACGCTATCGCGTTCGGAAACGAAGTCGCGGACAGGGGCGCAGGAATGATCATATATACCGATATCTCCCGCGACGGCATGCTTTGCGGACCCAATACCGACGCGCTCAAGAAAATGGCTGAAGGCGTTTCGGTCCCCGTTATCGCGTCGGGCGGCATCTCGAGCCTGGGCGACGTGGCTGAAATTTCGAGTCTGGCGCCCGGCCGGATCGTCGCGATGATAATAGGCAAAGCCCTCTACGAGGGAACGTTCTCTTTGAGACGCGCGCTGGACATTGCCGCGGCAAGCGGTTCGGCCCACGAATAAGAAAGCAACGAGCTTGTTTTACGATAGAGTCGCAATAATAGGTGTCGGGCTGTTGGGCGGATCCATCGGACTGGCGCTCAAAGCCAGGGGGCTATGCGGAAAAGTGGTGGGCCTGGGTCGCAGCCGGGTGTCGATCAAGACCGGGCTCGAAATCGGCGCGATCGATGAGGCCGTCGACGAGTTGTCCGATGCCGCCGTCGGGGCCGACCTCGTCGTAGTCTGCACACCGGTCGGCGCCGTGGGCGGAATCATTGCCGAAATGGAAAGCCGGCTCGACGACGATTGTATTATCACCGACGTCGGCAGCACCAAGGTGGAAATAATTGACGCGATCGAACAATTGCCCAGGGCGGGCGCTCGGTTCGTGGGCAGCCATCCCATGACAGGATCGGAAAAAAAAGGAGTGAGGCATGCCTCGGCCGACCTGTTCGACGGGGCGGCCGTCTTTGTCACTCCCGGCGACAGCGCCGATGCCGCCGTCACGGAGGCTGTGGAGAAGATGTGGGAGCGTCTCGGAAGCAATGTTGTGAGGGTTGATCCACGGACGCACGACCGCATTGTGGCGAGAATCAGCCACCTGCCGCATATCCTGGCGTCGCTCCTGATCGCGAACTTGAGAGCGCTGGATGAGGAGCACACCGAGGTAGTCGGAACCGGATTCCTCGATACGACGCGAATCGCATCGAGCGACCCCGAGATGTGGGCCGACATCTGCATGAGCAATCCCGAGGAAATCCGGGAGGCTATCGTTGATCTTCGAAATGATCTCGACGAGTTCGACATGTATCTCGCCGAAGGCGAATATGAGAGAATCCTCGAATTCTTTGAGTCGATGAAGCTTGTGCGGGACTCGTTCAACAGGGGAAGCCCTGATGAATAGCCGCGGCAAATTCATCACGCTTGAAGGCGTGGACGGAAGCGGCAAAACGACCCAGGCCGCATTGCTCGCTTCCTACCTCCGGAAAAAGGGGATAGAAGTCGTTGATACGAGGGAGCCCGGAGGAACGAATCTGGGAGAGGAGATCCGACGAGTTCTGCTTTCCCCCGGAAATTCCGATCTGACGGATATCGCGGAACTTCTGCTCTTTTCCGCCGCCCGCGCACAGTTAGTGGCCGAAGTTATAAGACCGTCGCTCGCGAAAGGTAAATGGGTGATTTCGGACCGGTTCTCCGACTCCACTATTGCTTACCAGGGATACGGGCGCGGGATCGAGATAGACGTGATTCGAAAACTCAACGAAGTCGCCGCCGCCGGCCTCGAACCCGACATGACGATAATCTTGGACCTGGATGTCGAAACCGGGATTCGGCGGGCGTTTAATTCCCAAATGGAGTTCACGGGAAATGAAGTCGGTGACCGGATGGAGATGGAGCAAGAGGAGTTCCACGAAAGCATTCGTGAAGGTTATCTGCAACTGGCTAAGCGGGAACCCGATCGCATCAAGACGATTCAGGTCAAAGGCTCGATAGAAGAGGTCCACAAGAGCATCGTCTCGCTGATTGAACCTTTCCTGACAAAGTCAATATGAGTTTCAGAGAGATATTGGATCAGGACATCGCCGTCCATGCGCTCCAGGCGGCCATGGGAAAAGACCGGGTGGCGCACGCCTACATCTTCGTGGGGCCCGCCGGGGTGGGCCGCAAGCTCACGGCCCGCGTTTTCGCGATGTCGTTGAACTGCGAGAGTCTTGAGGATTGCAACCCCTGCGGCGCTTGCGCGAGCTGCCGACTGATTGCGGAGGGAAAGCATCCCGACGTACAGACGATCATGCCCACGAAGAGGTCTTCGACAATTACGGTCGAGCAGATCGAGGCCCTGCTTCCCTTCGCGCATATGCGCCCGCTCAGGGGGAAGCATAAGGTGTTTATCCTGTCCGAAGCCGACCGGCTGGGCGCAGGGAGCGCAAACAAGATGCTGAAAACCCTGGAGGAGCCGCCTCCACGAACCGCCTTTATTCTGATCACCGAGAATCCCGAGAGGGTGCTCCCGACGGTGGTGTCGCGGTGTCAGATGATTAAGTTCGGCAGGCTCCGCACCGGCTCGGTCGAGCGCATACTGATTTCCGATTATGGTATCGAACAGCAAAGCGCCTCCGTCGCCGCCGAACTCGCCGCCGGTCAGGTCACGCGAGGCCTGGAGTTTGCCGATCCCGAGCGGATGGACGTCGTGTTTGACGCCGCCGATTCTTTGCGCGACCTGTCCTCGCGGCTGGCCGCATATGACAAATTGATCGCCTTTTTGGCCCGGCGCCGCGAGTACCTGCAACAAGAGGCCGAGCAGCGGATAGCCGACATGGGGGAGGACCTTGCCCCCTCGGTGAAAACATCGATAGAGGACCTTCGCAAGTCCTTTGTCGACAGACACTACAGAGAAATGCTGGGCGACTGCCTGGGATTGCT
>CBFDAY010000258.1:0-4586 GCA_965602895.1 uncultured bacterium | reverse complement strand
TCCATGGATTACCGCTCCCCGATCCCCCGATCAGGGTCGAGGACAGGCTTAGTCAAGGGTCACGGACCCGAGGGTTGCGAACCCGAGCGACCACGGCAATCTCATCGGATGAAATCCGGCGGGATACCGGGGCCATTCCGGATGCGCCATGTTCTTGCCCGGCCGGGTCTTTGTTGCTATAATCAATTGAGTTTTAGCGTTTAACTGCTTGCTGTGAAACCATTTGTTGCGTCAACGGGAATCCAAAAGAATGCCCGCGCTCGATCATCCGAAAGAGGAACTGCTCAGGCTCCACTACAACATGCTGCTCACGCGGCGCTTTGAGGATCGGCTTTCTATCCTGTACCGGCAGGGGAAAATACTCGGCGGGCTGTTCCTTTCGACCGGACAGGAGGCCATACCGGCCGGAACGTGCGAGCACCCGCGCAAGGACGATGTAATCTCGCCCGTCCACCGCGACCTCGGCGCGTTTCTCATCAAGGGAATGGAGCCGAAGATACTGATGGCCCAGATATTGGGAAAGGAAACCGGCTCGTCCAAGGGCCGCGACTCCTTCCTCCATGCCGGCAGCAAGGAGCTGGGCATAATCCCGCCCACGAGCATTCTTGCGTCAACGATTCCCATTGCGGCCGGCGTGGCGTTCGCCTTCAAGGCTCGCGGCGTCGACAGCGTCGCCGTCAGCTTCTTCGGCGAGGGCGGCTCCAACCGGGGCGATTTCCACGAGGGGCTCAATTTCGCCGGTGTCCACAAGCTCCCACTGATACTCGTCTGCGAAAACAACCAGTACTCCTACTCCACGCCGATAGCGAGGGAGATGGCTATCTGCTGCGTCTCCAAGAGGGCCGAATCGTACGGGTTCGAGGGGGTTCAGATCGACGGCAACGACGTGTTCGCCGTGCACGACGAAATGGAGAAGGCCGTCGAAAAGGCGCGCGGAGGGGGCGGGCCGACGCTCATTGAGTGCATGACCTATCGCATGAAGGGCCATTCCGAGCACGACGAGGCCAAGTACCAGCCGATACAGGAAAAGGAAGAGTGGGAGAAAAAGGACCCGATCACGAGGTACAGGCAATTCCTGACCGAAAAGGGCCTGCTCACAGAAGAGATCGAGCAGGAGATGCTCGACGAGATTTCCGCCATATTGGATGAAGCCGTGCAGTTCGCGAACGAGAGCGCGTTCCCCCCGGGAGAGGACGCGATCAAGGACGTGTTTGCGGCCGACGAGGAACCCTGAGAAATGCCCGAAACCACCATGGTCGAGGCGATCCGCCTCGCGATGAAAGAGGAAATGGAGCGTGACGAGGACGTCGTAGTGATCGGCGAAGACGTCGGCGAGTACGGCGGCGCGTTCAAGGCGACCGAGGGGCTTTTCGAGCAGTTCGGAGAGATGCGCGTCGTGGACATGCCGATATCAGAATCGGCCATAATCGGAGTCGCGCTCGGCATGAGCATGATGGGGTTCCGCCCCGTCGCCGAGATCCAGTTCGCCGACTTCATCACATGCGGGTTCGACCAGATTGTCAACCAGGCGGCGACGCTGCGGTATCGAACCGCCGGCGATATGCACGCGCCGCTCGTCATACGCACTCCGTCGGCGGCCGGGGTGCACGGCGGCCTTTACCACTCGCAGAGTCCGGAGGCGTGGTTCGCGCACACACCGGGCCTTAAGGTGGTTGTCCCGTCTTCGGCTTACGACGCCAAGGGGCTCCTCAAGGCGGCTATCCGCGACGACGACCCCGTCATATATTTCGAGCCGAAGTATCTGTATCGCCGGGCCAAGGAGGAGCTGCCCGAGGAAGACTACATTGTGCCGATCGGCAAAGCGAACGTTTTGCAGGAGGGCGGCGACGTGACGATCATCACATACGGCTCCATGGTGCTCCGCTGCCGCAGCGCAATCGAAAAGCTGGAAGACCTTTCGGTCGAACTCATAGACCTGAGATCCATCATGCCCTTGGACATGGAAGCCATATATCGTTCCATCAGGAAAACGAATCGCGCGGTGCTTGTATATGAGGACCACAAGACACTCGGCATCGGCGCCGAGATCGCCGCGCTTCTCTCCGAAGAGCTGTTCGAATATCTGGATGCGCCTATCCTGCGGGTGGCCGCGCCCGACACGCCGACCCCATACAGCCCGCCTCTGGAAAAGTTCTATTTGCCGGACGAAGAGGAGATTATCGCCGCAGTCAACCGCGTGATCGAGTACTAGAATTGTTCCACACCAGGAGGCCGAGATGCCCACCGAAGTCGTCATGCCGGAAATAGGCGAAACCGTAGTCAGCGGAACGATCGTCACGTGGCTCAAGCAGGTCGGCGACGAAGTCGAGGCCGATGAGCCGCTTGTCGAGGTCGCCACGGACAAGGCCAACGTCGAGATTCCCGCGCCCGTGACCGGAATCCTCAAGAAAGTTTTGGCCGAAGAGGGCGACGAGGTCGAGGTCGGCGGCCTGCTGGCGATTATTGCGGCGCCGGATGAGGAGCTGAAAGAGGAGCCCGCGGCAGGGCCGCCGGAACCAACGAAGGCCGAAAAGTCGGCGGAAGAAAAACCCGCCGCAGGCGAGAAAAAAGCGGAGCCCGCGGCCGGAGATGCTACCGCCGATGTCGAGTCCGTCGCCGAGCGACGTCGCACGAAATCGTCCCCGCTCGTGCGCCGCATGGCCCGGGAGCACGGAATAAGCCTCGAAGAGATCGAGGGAACCGGCCTCGACGGGCGCGTCACGAAAGACGACCTGCTGGATTACATCGCGGCGAAAGAAAAGGGCGCAAAAGCCGCCCCAGCGAGAGCGCCGGGAAAGACCGAAGCGCCCGCCGGGAAACCTGTCGAGAGACCGCTCGAAGAACTCGAAGAGGCGATCCCGCTCGAAGGCATGCGCAAGGCCATCGCGGAACACATGGTCCGCAGCAAGCGCACCTCGCCTCACGTGACCACAATCGCCGAGGCCGACATGTCGGCGGTGACCTCGCTCCGCGAGAAGAACAAGGAGGCCTTCCGCCAGAAGCACGGCATCTCGCTCACGTATCTCCCGTTCTTCATCGCCGCCACCGTGCAGGCGCTGAAGGAATATCCCTATCTGAACTCCACGCTCGAGGGCGACAGGATAATCCTGAAGCGGTACTACAACATCGGCGTGTCCATACAGACCGAGCGCGGGCTGATGACGCCGGTGATCCGCGACGCCGACCGGCTCGACGTCGAAGGCCTGGCGAAAGCGATCGATTCGCTGGCGCGCAGGGCCCGCGAGGGACGACTGGGACTGAAGGAGATACAGGGCGGCACTTTCAGCGTCACCAGCCCGGGCAACTACGGCGCGATCCTCTCGACCCCGATAATAAACCAGCCGCAGGCGGCTATACTCGGCGTTGAAAGGATCGAGAAGCGCGCAGTCGTCGTGGACGACGCCATCGCGATCAGGCCGATGGTGTACCTGTGCCTCTCATACGATCACCGCATAGTCGACGGCGCCGGCTCGATACAGTTTCTCCAGCGCGTTCGACAACTGCTCGAGGCGGGCGATTTCCACGTCGACGTCTGCATGTGAGAAGGCCATGAGCCATACGATAACACTCATACCCGGCGACGGCGTCGGGCCCGAAATCACCGACGTCGTGAGGCGGTGCGTCTCGGCGCTCGGTGTCGATATCGATTGGGACGTGCAGCAGGCGGGCGCCGGCGTCATGGAAAAGGAAAAGAAGCCCCTGCCCGACCGCGTGATCGACTCCATAACAAAGAGCAAGGTCGCGCTCAAAGGCCCGGTCGAAACGCCTGCAGGCAAAGGCTTTCGGAGCGTCAACGTCGGGCTTCGGCGCACGCTCGACCTGTACGCATGCGTGCGCCCGTGCAAATACTACGAGGGCATACGCAGCCGCATCTTGAACCCCCAGGCCATCAACCTCGTTGTCGTCCGCGAGAACACCGAGGACCTCTACGCCGGCATCGAGTTCATGGAAAGCTGCGGCGAGGAGAACCCTCTCCTCGTGTTTCTGAAGGAACAAAAGGGCGTCGAGCTTGGATGCGACACCGGAATCAGCATCAAGCCGATCTCGGTCAAGGGCTCCGAGAGGATCGTGACGTTCGCCTTCGATTACGCGATAAAGAACGACAGAAAAAAAGTGACCGCGATTGACAAGGCGAACATCATGAAGTACACCGACGGCCTCTTCATGAATGTCGCCGCCGACGTGAGCGAGAGATATCCCGATGTAGCCTACGAGCACAAGCTCGTCGACAACATGTGCATGCAGCTCGTGCAGTTCCCGGAGCAATACGACGTGCTCGTGCTTCCGAATCTCTACGGCGACATCATTTCAGACTTGGCGGCGGGACTCATCGGGGGATTGGGTGTCGCGCCCGGCGTGAACATAGGGGACGAATGCGCGGTGTTTGAGGCCACCCACGGGAGCGCCCCGGATATCGCCGGCCGGGACAAGGCAAATCCGACGGGAATTCTGCTCTCGACCGCCATGATGCTCCGCCATATCGGAGAACCCGAGGCCGCCCGGCGTCTGGAAAGCGCGATTGCCGATGTGTTGAAGGAAGGCGACCGCGTGACGGCCGACCTGAAGGCGGCAGGCTCCGCCTCTGC
>CBFDAY010000257.1:0-4593 GCA_965602895.1 uncultured bacterium | reverse complement strand
AGGTTCTCGCGCGCCTCGATAAGATCGGGCTGAATTCGAAGGGCGGTCTCCCATTCCTTGCGCGCCAGGGCATACCTTCCGTCGTTCGCGTAGATCAAGGCCAGACCGGTGCGCGCCTCCACGCCGTCGGGATTGATGCGGATTGCCGACTTGTAATGATCTTCCGCTTCAGTCGGATTTCCAGCATGCCTGTATGTCTCGGCCAGGTTTGTGTGCGCGATATAGCTTGAGGGTGAGAGTTCGACCGCCTTTTCCCCCGCGGCGACGGCCTCGCGTATCTTTCCCTGCATCCTGTACAGCGGCCCCAGGTTTATATAGGCCTTGGCCGAATTCGGGTCGAGTTCCAGCGCCTGCTGGAATTCACTAAGCGCCCTGCCCAGCCAGCCCTTCGCCTTATAGGCGAGTGCGAGGTTGTTGCGATAATCCGCAATATCCGGCGAAAGCGTCGCGGCGCGCTTCAGCTCTTCTATGGCCGCGTCCGTTTTCCCCTGCTGGAGATAAACCGTTCCCAGGTTGAAGCGTATCCTGTGGTTCTCAGGGGTCATCTCCAGGATGTATCGATAAAATCGGGTTTCGTCCTTCCATAGGGTGTTCCGATTGATCGACAGCAGCGAGAATATCATGATGACGCAACAAAAAGAAACCAGCGCCGGCCTGCGCAGGCGTTGGCCGGTTCCGCTTTCGGCAAAACCGTCAAGGGCTGTCTGGAGCATTAAGGCCGCGCACATGAAAATCCCGATGGAAGGCAGATAGAGATAGCGGATCGGCGTCGTCAATTCCACATGCGCGATCTCGGGATATATCGGCACGATGTTGCACATCGGTATGAATACGACGAAGTACCACAGCACACCGAATGCTCCTTCCCTTGCCCTCTTTGCGAGAAATGGAATCGCCGCCAACAGCGCGAGCACCAATAACAGCGGAAGCAGGATCCTCGGCTCAGCCAGGGAGTGCGCGATGGGAATGATCGGATCATAATGCAGCCTGAAAGGAAAAAACAGGGCGGAAAGATAATCGATCAGCACTGCCGGAACCGTCATCAACCGATACATCGGCTCGATCGAGAAGGCGGAGACAAGTCCCGCTCCCTCTTTGATAACGCGCGATCGTATCAGGAAAAACGCGCCGATCGACAAAAAGAAGGGGATGTAGCGAATGATCCTTGCGGGTCGGAGCGACTCGCGCCATTCCCCCATGACCAGCATATCGATCAGGATCAGCATCAGGGGGAGTGTGAGCGCTTCCTCTTTGGAGAAAAGGCCGAGCGGGAACAGCACGCACGACGCGGCATAATATATCCACGAGCGTCCGCCCCCAATCGCGCGGCGATGACGAACGTACATGATGAGGGAAAGCAGAAAGAAAAAGGCGGCCAGCAGGCCGGTCCGATCGTTGATGGCGACGACCCCCTTGTGCGCCGGATGCGTTGCGAAAAGCAGGGCTGCATAAAGAGGGGCCCTGCCGGTGCGCAAAATTCCCCGGAGAAATGCAAACACGAGGACCGCGTTGGCGGCGTGCAGCAACAGGTTCGTCAGATGAAAACCCCATGGCCGCAGCCCCCACATTGCGTATTCGAGCGCGAATGAGAACATCACAACCGGACGATAATAGACATCGAGGAAAGGCTGCATGAACAGGCTCTGAAGCGTATCCCAACGCTTGATCGCGTGGTTGCCCACAATGAGCAGCCTGTCGTCCCAGACGAAGTCGGCAAAGATGACGTTGAAATTGGCGGCGAGCGCGGCTCCCAGTATCAGCAGCACACACGCGATCTCATATCGCTGGAAAACGCCGCCGTCCCGCACGGCAGCTTCTCCGGCATTTGCGGAAATACTCTTCATCCACGTCTCCGGTAGGGGATCACGGGCAAAATTATAACATACCCTCTCTACCGCCACAACGACGATCCCATTTTCGATTTGCCCTGCGCACAAATTGACGGGCCGCACTGTGGATGTTAGAATGTATACGGAAATTCCGCCGAAAGCCCGAATCGGGCTTTCGTAGAGCAACGATCTTGACGATTCAGGAATCCGGATCAAAGAATGCGCCCGTGCCTTAACCTGATAACCGTTTTCCGCGCCGACCTCGAAGAGGCAATCCGTGCCGCGGCCGAGGCTGGCTTTGGAGCCGTCGAACTCTGGGTCGACTCGCTGGAGAGATACCTTGAGACGCGCACTGTCGACGATCTGCGCCGCCTTTTGGACGACCGTCAGGTGGAAGTCCTCAGCATTGGCGACATAGAGTCGATAACCTTCTGCAATCCCGCGCAATTTGACGAGCTTCTCCGCCGATGCGAGCGCATGGCCTCCGTCGCAGACGCCATATCCTGCCCGATGCTGGTCGCGAGCGCATCCGTCAGGCCCCGAGGGGCCGACGCTTCCCGGATCGCGGAAGAGGTCTCGTCGGTTCTCGGGAAACTGCTCGACGCGGTCGAGCCCCAAGGGGTGGGGCTCGCCTTCGCGTTTCGCGGATTCATGTGGTGCGCCGTCAATACGTTCGAGCAGGCGAAGGACGCCGTCGCGAATCATGCCGAAAGGCGGGCGGGTCTCGTGTTGGATACGTTCGATCTGCATGCGACCGGGGTCCGGCCGGAAGAGTTGAAATCGGTGGATCCGGCCCGGATTTTCATGATGAGACTAAGCGATTGCGAGGATGTCCAGCCCGCGGTACTCTCGGAAGCATGCAGGGTGCTGCCGGGAGAGGGCGCGGCAAGCCTCGACGATATGCTGAAAGCGGTCTGTGAGGCTGGATATTCGGGACCGGTCTCAATGAAGATTCCGAGCCCGAAACTGTTGAGCCTCGATCCTTGCGACGCCGCCAAGGTTGTGATGGCCGTTTCGGAGCAGTACCTGCCCGGAGCGCGGGCCGAGGGAAAATTGTAACAAACATCATGACGACGGCATTTTTCGATCTGGACAATACCTTGGTCCGCACCAGCACGGGGGTTCTGTGGTATAGATATCTCCGAAAGAAGAGGCGCGTTTCATTTCTCAGCCTCGCAAAAGTGCTGTACGCATATTTCCGATACAGGAGAAATTCGCTCGATGTCAAGGCGCTGGCCGAGAGGGAAGTGAGCCGCGTCGCCGGGATGCCCGAAGAAAAGATGATCGAACTGTGCGAGCGCTGGTTCGACGAGATGGTCAAACACTACATTTATCCGCGCGCTGCCGAGGTGGTGAACGAGCACCGGTCCCAAGGGCACACGCTCGCAATCCTTTCGGCGGCTACGATTTATGCGGTGAATCCGGTCAAAAAACATATGGGCATCGAGCACGGCATCTGCACCCGTCTGGTCGTTCGCGACGGCTGCTTCTCCGGCGAGCTGGTCGAGCCGTATTGCTACGGAGAGGGCAAGATCTATTGGGCGGAGCGGTTTGCGGACGAAAGAGGGATCAGCCTCGATGACAGCTATTTCTACACCGACAGCTACACGGACCTGCCGATGCTCGAACGAGTGGGCAGGCCGCAGGTGGTCAATCCGGATAATCTGCTGGAGGCCGAGGCCAAGAAGCGTGGATGGCCGATCGTGAGATTCTAAGGTACAGTATGGAAAAAGGGAAAGATTGTGGACATAACCCGACTTACGACCCTTACAAGCGGCGGCGGGTGAGCGTGTAAGGCCGGTCAGAGCGACCTGGCGCAGGTTCTGCGTCTGCTTCCACCCGTAACTGACGATCGGATAATCGTCGGCGCCGACACCGCCGATGATGCGGCGGTGTTCCGTCTCGATGACAGAACGGCCATAGTCCAGAGCGTTGACTATTTCACGCCCGTTGTGGACAACCCGTACGACTTCGGGCAGATCGCGGCCGCGAATTCGCTCTCGGACATCTATGCCATGGGCGCGCGCCCGCTTTTTGCGCTGAACATTGTGGGGTTCCCCGTCGGCAAATTCCCGATCTCCCTGCTCGCCGAAATCTTGAAAGGCGGAATGGATAAGTGCGCCGAGGCCGGCATAAGCATCGCAGGCGGTCACACGGTGAAAGACGATGAGCCCAAGTACGGGCTCGCCGTCACCGGGGTGATCGGGCTCGACCGTGTCATGAAGAACTCAACCGCCTTACCCGGCGACGTGCTTGTAATTACCAAGCCGCTGGGGATCGGCATAATCACGACCGGGATTAAAGCCGAAATGGTGTCCGCCGGAACCATAGATAAAGTGACCCGTCTGATGGCAACCCTCAACAAGGCCGCCTCGGAAGTGATGATGGACGTAGGCGCAAATGCCTGTACCGACGTCACCGGCTTCGGCCTGATGGGACACCTGCGGGAGATGGTGGCTGCAAGCGGCGTTGCGGCGCGCATACGCGCCTCGGACGTGCCCATTATGAACGAGGTGTGGCCGCTGATAGAAAAGGAATGCGTTCCCGGCGGAAGCGTGGAGAACCGAAGATACGCCGATGAGTGTGGCAGTTGGGACGAAAGCGTGGCCGAGCCCATGCGCCTGGCATTGTGCGACGCCCAGACCTCAGGCGGATTGCTGATCGCGGCGCCCGCGGAAAAGGCCGACCGACTGCTTTTGGCCCTGCGCGAGGCGGGCGTTGAAGACGCAGCGGTCATCGGCGCGATGGAAGAATGCGACGCCCC
>CBFDAY010000256.1:0-4604 GCA_965602895.1 uncultured bacterium | reverse complement strand
GACCGGACTCGGGTTATCCATGGTTTACGGCGTCGTGAAAAACCACGGGGGCTCCGTCCAGGTTGACACCATACCGGGCAGGGGGACAACCTTCAAGATCTATTTGCCCGCGAGCACAAAGCCCGAGACCGAAAAGCCGGCCGAGGTCGAGAGCCTGCGCGGAGGAAACGAGTGCATTCTTGTCGTCGACGATGAGGAACCGATACGTTTGCTGACAAAGGAAATACTCGAATCTTACGGCTATCGCGTGCTGTTGGCCGAAAACGGCCTTGAGGCAATTGATATTTATGCGGAACGCAAAGAGGATATCGCGCTCGTTATTCTCGATATGGTCATGCCGAAAATGGGAGGACGCGAAGCCTTTCTGAAATTGAAGGAACTGGAGCCCGGCGTCAAAGCGCTTCTTTCGACCGGTTACAGCCAGGACGGAAAAGCGCAGGAGATACTGGAGAGCGGCGTCATTGGATACATTCAGAAGCCCTATCAGGTCAACAAGCTTCTGGCCAAGGTGAGAAGCGTGCTGGACGCGGATCAGCAGCCGTAGTCGCCTTTTGCCGACAGATCCCTCCTGAACTATCAGAGCCATCCAGAGAAAGCCTGCCTGCAAGGGCAGGTACAACTCTCATCAGCTTGTTTCCCATACTTCCCGGCAATAGGGACGCATTTCCCCGGTGAATCCGTCGTTCGTGCAAGACGCGCTCGGAGCGGGGGGAGGAAGCTACCGTCATTAGAAGGCGGGGCCTATTCGCCGGGCCGCGGTATTTCCGTCAGGGAGACAATGCGGCGCACGCCGCTTTGGCGCGAGATATCCATCGCTCGTATGACGAAGCCATAGGGAACGCCCTTGTCTGCCTTGAGAACAAGGGTCGTGTCGGGCTTTCCCGCGGCCGCCGCGAGCAGGGAACGAAGCTCGCCGTCATTGACGGCTTCGTCGTTGAGGAACATCCTGCCTTTCTTGTCGATCGTCAGCGTGAGGGACTCAAGCCTGCTCGGCTCGGCCGTGCTTGCCGAGGGAAGCTCGAGCTTGATAGCGGGATGCTCGGCAAAGGTGGTTGACACCATGAAAAACACGAGCAGTAAAAACATGACATCGATAAGCGACGTTATGTTTATCAGCGGTCGCTTCCTTTTTCTTTCACGGATCTGCATGGCGAAACCCTAATCGGCAAGATCTTCCTTTTCTATGAGAGACGTATCCGAACGCCCTTGCGCCGAGCCGCCGTAGAGCTTGTTGAGCAGGACGCTCGCATAGCGCTCGACCTCGAGCAAGAGATCGTCCACGCGCTTGGAGAAATAGCTGTGAGCCACGAGCGAAGGGATGGCGATAAAAAGGCCCACTATCGTCGTTATCAGCGCCTCGGATATGCCGCCCGACAGCACCGACGCCTCTCCGATACCCTGCTCGACGATCACGCCGAACACGTGGAATATCCCGATTACGGTGCCGAGCAGTCCGAGCAGCGGAGAGATGCCCGTGATGATCTCCAACATCAGCAGTCCTCGCTCGAGCGTGCCGACTTCATGCCGCGCGGCGGACTGCATCACCTCCATGTTTTCCACGCGCGGAAGGTTCGCATTCTCCAGCCCCGCCCTTATAACCCGCGCGAAAACGGTGTCAACGTGCCGGCATACGGCGATCAGGGCCGTCGCGCCCTCATTCGGTTGAAGGTCTCCGACCATATCGACAATCTTGGGCGCGATGACCTTGCGGGTGCGCAACATATAGAGCTTCTCTATGACTATCGCAAGCGCAAAAATCGAGCACATCAACAGCGGAATCATCGCGACCCCGCCCGCTCCCAACAGCCGCAATGCCGTTTCCAAACCCTACCTCCTGACTTTATCTTTCGAAGGCGCGAAAAGCTAATTATACCGGAAGGTGAACCGAATGCTCAGCGGTTTGCCCTTGAATTCCTCCGGAAGCCCCGGGATGTTGTCATACGGTATTTCCTCGAACGGCTGAGCGTCGCGGATGGATGAAATGCATATCAGCGCAAAGTACGGATCGCCCTCGCTGGAACTGGCGTCCACCTCGGTAACGCGGCCGTCGGGCTGAATCTTGAAATCGACGACCGTGCTCGACCTCACGATACCCGAATATTGCGACACTAGTCGGGATATCCATTCGGCCTCCACCGCCTGTTTCATTTTCAGCAAGTACTCCCCGAAGAAATGGCGCGTCGCCGCGAATGAAAGCTCTCCTGTGATCTGTGCGTCGGCGCCGGTGTTCCTCGCGCTCGCCGACGACATGATATGCGGAGGCGTCATCGCCGGAGACGGCGCCGTGGGCTCGGCCAAAACCGGAGCCTTCTTCGCCAGCCTGATGATCTCCTTGTTCTCCGGCTCCGGTGCGATCCGTATCGCCTCCTTCGGTTTCGGAGGCTCTTTTTTATCATTCGTAGGGGCACGGCGTGTCGTGCCCTCGCCGGAAGAATCTTTGGGTGTTGCCGTCTTCACGATCCTTTCGGGTTTTGGCGGCGTGGGCGGCTTTGCCGCAACCATCTTTGGCCTGGTGTCCTTCGAGTCCTCGCGCTTGCCCTCCATGTGGGGCGAATCCTTCAGCTTTTTCTCGCCCTGAAATCTGTCCTGCGCGCGCGTGTTCTTGTCGGACACAAGATCGGTTTTCTTCGGGGGCTCTGACGTCTCGGCCGAGGCCGGAGTGTCGATAAGCTCGAACCGGACGACTTTCGGCTCGGCCCTTTTTGCCAGGAGAGGCTTGGGCTCAGCCAATATCTTTTGGGAAACGCTCTCCCGACCCAGTGCCGCAAAGACGCCCGCATGAATCAGCACTGATAGAAGCAGGGAAACCTTGAACGAACGAGATAGCGCCACCTGACGGGCTCCTGCAAAGGTTGACTGTGTTGAATGTATCGATGCGGGGATTGAATCTCTGGTCGATGGTTATAAGATTTCTGGAATTTGCAAAAGTCGCTCGACCTCATAGTCGGGTCGATAGTCGGCCAGCGGCTCAAGCCCCCGTAGGTTGTACCACACCGGCTCCAGGCCCGCATTGCGCGCCCCCATTACATCGGCTCCGTACATGTCGCCGACGTGCGCCGCTTCGCCCGGCGAGATGCGCATCCGTTCCAGCGCCAATTCGAATATTTTCGGCGACGGCTTGCCGACCCCTTCGACGGTGGAATCTATGATGATTTCGAAGTACTTGGCGATGCCTATCTGCTCGCACTTCTGGCGGCAGCTACCGTCGTTGTTCGAGATTATTCCGAGACGAACCCCCTTTTCTTTCAGCGCCTCAAGGGTTTCCACGGCGCCCTCGGAGAGGACCCTCTCGTAGACTTCCTGCTCGAATCTTTTCGTGATTTCCGGCAGTGTCATCGGCCAATCGATATCGATATTGAGGTATTGCGCGAAGTGGTCAAGGAACCTCAAGAGAAACCGGTCCTCACCATCCAGCGCGCCGGAAACGATGTCCACGTATACGAGATAGTCGGCCATTGTGAAAGCACGGACGACATCCGAGTATTCGCGCTCGAATCCGAACTCGCTCAGCAGGTCGGTCACCCGGCTGAGGTACGTCGGCTTGCCCTCGACAAGCGTGTCGCCGAAATCAAAGAAAACCGTGGAAACTGTGTTTTTGCGGGTCATCGATCACATCACCGTCGCGATCCTGGGCTCGTTCGTCAGTTTGTCCTTATCTTTTTCGACACGCTTGATTACCGGATCGAGTTCCTCCAGCATCTTTTCCTTGTCGCCCATGAGCCTTCCGAAGACAGGCACAAGGTTGGAAACGTGGTCGCTGTGGAATTCCGAATTTATGCCGTCGAAGCACTCGATGAGCAGGCGCTCTTCGAGCAGCATTTCGAGGATGTTCGGCGGTTTGTATTCGCCGTTCTCGTACGCCTCATAGAGTGGCGTGCCGGGTATCAGTGTCATCGTACGGACGCGGATGAAGTCGGGATCGATCGCGTTGAGGACGGCCGCGCTCTCTCTCGCGTGCGACTCCCAACCATCGGCGCCGCCCAGGCCCAGCATCAGATATTCGGAAAGCTCGATGCCGGCCTCCTTCACCTTGCGCCCCGCCTTTATCATCTGCTCGGGAGTCGCTCCCTTGCAAATGAATTCGAGCAGCTTGGGATCGCCGGTCTCAAGCCCGAGATGCAGTCTATCAAGCCCGGCGTCGGCCAGGCGCTTGAGCTTTTCGGGCGCCATCATTGCGAGCGTTTTCGCGCGGCCATAGCTCGTCACCCGTCCGATTTGAGTAAACTGGGAGCGCAGGTATTCGAGCGCTTCCACGAAGTAGTCGGTCTTTATGACCGGACTGTCGGCGTCGCCGATGAACACGTTCATCTTGCGGTCGCCGTAAAACTCGCGCGCCTTGTCGATGTCGCCCTTTATCTCTTCGACCGAGCGTTTCTGAAAGCGCATCGACTTGTACATGCCGCAGAACCGGCAGCGGTTCCACGGGCACCCCCGCGTCACGCGCAGCAGCAAGCTGTAGGCCTCGCTCGGCGGCCTGAACGGCGGAAGCTCGTAAACCATTATTCTATATCCTTTCTCCGCTGTTTCCAGTCCGAAAACCCTTATAAATTATAACATTTTCGGCCGGTAAGATAAAGGCGAGGAGCAAGAGGAGGTTTCCGGGT
>CBFDAY010000255.1:0-4620 GCA_965602895.1 uncultured bacterium | reverse complement strand
GCATTGGCCAAGGTCGGATGTGAGGTGGAGATCTTCACCAATCCGCTCGAGGCGGTTGCGCGTCTGGAGGAAAAGGAGTTCGATATCGTTGTCGCCGACATCCGCATGGAACAGATGGATGGAATCGAGATACTGGAACGGGTCACGATGAAATCTCCTCGTACGAAAGTCATCATGATCACCGGCTATGCAACGCTTGAGATGGCGAGGGAGGCCCAGGCGAAGGGAGCTTTTGATTTCATCGCCAAACCTTTCAAACCGGCCGATCTGCGGGAAGCCATCGCCAAGGCCGCCGAGGCCCTCGGCATTTCCGGCATACGCTGAAGAAATGCGCGTCGGAGCGGCCTCGACGCGTAATAGGAAGATATGATATTGCCAATGAAATTGTGGAAGCAACCTGTGAGGATCCGGCTATGTCCATCATAACGATTTCGAGGCGCACTTTCAGCGAGGGCAAGAAAATAGCGGAAGAGATCGCGCGGATCTTGGAGTATGAGTGTGTCGGCCGTGAGGTGCTCCTGTCGGCATCCGAGGAGTTTGGGGTCCCCGAAGAGAAACTCTACAAGGCCACACACGAAGCGCCTTCCTTTCTCGGCATGACTACCAGCGCAAGGAAGCAATATATCGCATATGTAAAGGCGGCCTTTGCGGCATACATGTTGAAGGATAATATAGTTTACCACGGGCCCGCCGGGGAATTGCTTATACATGGGGTGTCCCACCTGCTCAGGGTTCGAATTAACGCGGAGCCTGGGGACAGGATTGCCGAGAGGATGAGGCGGGAAAACATCTCTTATAAGGAAGCTCAGAAAAACATACTCCGCGACGACGAGAAGCACGGCAAATTGATGAAGTGGGTTTACGGCAAGGATGACGCCGACCCGAGTCTGTATGACCTCGTGATAAATATCAGTCATATAGGCGCCGAGAAAGCCGTGGAACTCGTCACCAGCACGGTGCGACAGAAGAAGTTCCAGGCGATGACATATTCGACCAGTCTGATGAAAAACATCGAACTGTCGTGCAGGGTCGCGGCGAACCTTATTGATATCGATCAGGATATAAGGGTGCGGTCCGAGGACGGGAACGTTCACGTGCACACCAAAGCCTCGGGCAGGGCGATGAAAAAGAACGAAGCGGAAATCAAGGAACGGACGATGAAAGTGGTCGGAGTCGAGAGCGTCGAGGTGCACATGTCCGAGGACTTGTTCGACCGTATTGCGGGAGACATGCGCTGATCGCCCCGACAAGAGGAGAGAAACATGCCGGGACAACTGAAGCTTCTTTTGCTGGATGACGAATCCATAGTCGGAAAGAGACTGAAGCCCGCGCTCACCAAGATCGGCTGCGATGTGGAAGTGTTCGACAATCCGCGCGAAGCGCTAAGGCGTATCGACGAGATGGAGTTCGATATCGTTGTAACCGACATCCGCATGGACGAAGTGGACGGCATCGAGGTGCTGGAACATGTCACGAGAAAATCGTCCAGAACAAAGGTCATTATGATTACCGGTTATGCGATGATGGAGACGGCTCGCGACGCCATGGAGAAGGGGGCGTTCGATTTTTTAGCGAAGCCGTTTCAACCCGCTGACCTCAGGGCCGTGGTAGCAAAGGCCGCTCAGGCTCTTGGGTTAGAACTCAAGAGCATGGAGGAAGAGACCCAACCATGACCGAAGCCGCACCGGACAGTCAGAGCGATGCCGCCGTCTCCGGGCCGTCGGCGGGGCCCGACGCCTCCGAACGCGAGGAACACCCCGCCGACTTCGCCATAAAGGCGCTGAAAGCGCGCCCCAAGTTCAGCATCAGGATGCAGATGTTCCTCGCGCTCGTATTCTCCTTTGTAATTCTTCTGGGGGTCGCCGTCGCCTCACTCGTCGCAATGTACATGATAGAGACGAAGGTGATCTCGCTCGAAATCTCCAACAGCTACCTTTTTGAGATACAGCAGGCACGCAGATTCGAGAAAAATTATTTCCTGTATGGAACGAATCTGGCGGACGCCCAGGAAAATATATACGCGGCCAAGAGGGTGATCACGGGGAACATCGACGAGTGGGAGCAGGTGATGGACAGGGATTCCCTCACGGCCATGCTGTCCCACCTCGACGAATACGGGAAATTGTTGGAGACTCTCGAAGAGATAGAGCGCGACCCCGACGCCGATGACTACTTCTGGAAAAAGAAGGATGTCGAGGCCCAGGTCCGCAAGCATGGACAAGAAACGGTCGCATTAGCACAAGACCTGATGCAAAGGGAGAAGACGGCCCTCGATGAGATGATGCTTCTCTCCCGAAGGGTGCATATATACTCCTTCATCTTTCTCTTCCTACTTTTTGCCTTCAACACCCTGGTTATGGGTTGGAGGATTCTCACGCCGTTGGCACGTTTCGTATCATATGCCGATCGTATCGCCGGCGGTGATCACACGCCCGTAATGCCCCGGCGGCGTTACCGGGATGAGTTCTCAAACCTGGCGGTCAGCATAAACTACATGATCAGTGAGCTGGACCGCCACCAGGATATCCTGGTGCAGACGCACAAGCTGCGTGCGGTGGGCACGCTCACCGCGGGCGTGGCCCACGAGCTGAATAACCCGATCAACAATATCTCCCTTACGGCACACATGCTGCTCGAGGATTACAAGAGTCTGAGCGATGAAGAGAAGCTCGACATGATAAATGATTTGATAGGGGAGGCGACCAGGACTCAGAATATCGTTCGGAATCTCCTGGACTTCGCGCGTGAGAGCGAGAGTAAAATGGAACCGCTGGACCTGGAGAGCGTTGTCAAGGAGACGCTGTCCCTGGCCGGCAACCAGATCGCCCTCAACGGTATCCACGCCGACGTCAACATCATGCCGCACTTGCCCCGCATACACGGCGACGGACAGCAGCTGGAACAGGTCTTCTTGAACCTCATTCTAAATGCTATCGATGTTACTTCAAGAGGCGGACGAATACGGATCCTTGCGATCCCCTCCGATCAGCCGAATTTCGTCGAATTCAAGGTTACCGACTATGGGCCGGGCATTCCCGACCATATCCTGCCGTCCATTTTCGACCCGTTCTTCACTACAAAATCCAAGGCCAAGGGAACCGGTTTGGGGCTTTCCATATGCCAGGGGATTGTGACCAAACACGGCGGCACCATCAGCGTGAATACCGGGGTCGATGCGGGGACAACCTTCACGGTGTCCCTGCCCGCCACAACTTTCCCCGCCGACCTGGGGCGGATCTCGTCGAACTCATAGCTTTCCCAAATCTTGAATATAACAAGGCGTCGTCGGCCGGTGGAGCAGCTCACGGACACAGTGACCGTGTGCGATGCAATAAGGGACGTGCGAGGTCTGTGACAAGACGGCGGACTATTCGATCAGGCACACCTTCAGCAGGGGACAGTCCTTTTCCTGCGAATCCTCATGCGCCTTGGCGTGTATGCCCTGAATGGCCAGCGCCTGAGTAGAGAACATGTGATCCTCGCCTATCGTCTCATACAGATGAGTTCGCCTGAGCACGTCGATGACGTTGTCCTTGAGGCCGCTGAAGGAGACATCATAACCGGCGTTGCGCAGCCGACTGATGAGCACCGCCAGCATCTCTTCCCCGGAGGCGTCGAGTTCGTTGATGCCGTGGGCTACGATAAGGATATGGCGCAGGTCGGGCATCAGCGCCACCTGCTCTAGTACCTTGTCCTCAAGGTAGCTGGCGCTGGCGAAGAACAGGGGGCCGTCGAATCGGATCACGGCTATATACTTGCACTCCTTCAGGCGATGCCGCGAGGCGTCCCTGAGGGAGGCGTCCGAATGCAGTGAGAGAACGGCCACGCCCGGCTTGAGGTTGCGGTACAGATAGAGCCCCACCGAGAGGGCGACGCCGATCATGATTCCCCTGTCGAGGTGCGGCGCAAAAGCCAGCGTGAATATGAAGCTGATGACCGAAATCGCGCCGTCGTACTTTTGCGCGTGCCAGGCGTGTATGAATCCGCCTGCGTTGATGAGCCCGATCACCGCCATCATGATCACCGCCGCCAGAACGGCCTGCGGCAAGTAGTACAGGAGTGGAGTGAAGAAAAGCAGGGTTATCACAACCACCAGGGAAGTGACAACGCTGGACAGCCCGGTCACGGCGCCGGACTGTATGTTCACGGCGGACCTCGAGAACGAACCGGATACCGGGTAGCTTTGCCCGATGGCGCCGATTATGTTGGCCAAACCCTGGCCTATGAGTTCCTGGTTCGGATCCAGGCGCTGGCCGGTCTTTGCGGCCATGGCCTTCGCGATCGAAATGGCTTCCATGAAGCCGAGCAGCGAGATGATGGCCGCCATGGGGAAGAGCCGGATGATAAATCCGAAATCCAGGGATGGGATGGCGAGCTTCGGAAGGCCCCCCGGGATAACGCCAACCACCGCGCCCCCGCCCCTCATTGTGAGGGCGCTTTCATCCAACATATTATTTCCCACCCTCAGGCGCCATCGGCGTCCATCCCCTTCGCTTCCGGGCGGCACGCGGCCTCTGAGATAAAATATCTTCTTGTCTCCCGGGCCCTTTACGGCCTCGAAATGGTATGAACGAAGCTTTGCCCTGAGCGCTTCGTTTTCTTCCTTTGACTTTTCAAGAT
>CBFDAY010000254.1:0-4667 GCA_965602895.1 uncultured bacterium | reverse complement strand
AGATCGCGCCGAGAAAATACGGGTAGAGGGGATCCTGGTAGAAAATTTCTTTCCCGAACCACTCGCCCGCCGCGATCCGCCTGGCCCATCGATCATACGAGTTCTCATCGACCATCAAATGCCGAAAGAGCGGGTTGTCGCAGATCTCATAGAGATATATGATTCTCACGACAACGGCCAGTAGCAGGACGGCCGCGATGCGAAGAAATTCGGGCGATTTGATAAAGGAAAGAAAGCGTTTCATCTGAAAGTCCCAGGGGCCTTGCTATATTACCACAACCCCACCCGCCGCTCAAGCTCACGAGTCGCCACGGCACACAGACCCGCAAGGCCGACTGCGGTTGGGATAGTCCTACCTCAACTTTTCAAGCGGCAGCGTGTCGGCGGTGCGAAGAATTGAGATGACCAGGTCGGCCGTGGGCGCCAACTGGTTCCTCGCCACAGTCTCGGGGGTGTCTTCCTTGAAAAAAATATATGGCGGATTTGGCAGCAGACCCACGACCGGCGCGTCGGCCTCGTAGAATTCACCGGAGATGCCGCGCGACTTGCCGCTGATTTTCTTGACTACCCACTGCGGAATGATGACGCTGCGCCTGTAGTCGTTGTGGAGAATGGACGACTTGACGATTCCGCCAACATTTTCATTTTGCGAGATGACGACTAATCTTGGAGACGGTTGGTCCGAGCACTTGAAGCCGAGGTCTTCCTGCGAAACGAATTCCCGGCCGACGTGCTCGATCGAGACGACGAGCGCCGTCTTCGGCAGTATGTCGTCGCGGTGGCGCTCGACGAACGCCCTCTCGCCGAGCCGCCCAAGTGTATGCGCGCCGACCGCCAGAAAGATGACGCCGCGCTCGAGCGGACGCTCGTTTGCGAGCGCAGAAAAATGTTTTGCGAGCGCGAGTACGACCGAGACGCCCGAGGCGTCTTGCACCGCATTCGCGAACGGGGCGTCGTGGTGTCCCATGACGATGTAATATTCATCCGTCCGACCGGGCAATGTCGCCCATAAGTTGTATGTTTCGGAATGTCCTCGCTCGGTCGACATCTTCATCCGCCCGACCACGTCTTCGCGTTCAAGCCATTTCATGACCGTCTCGGAGTTCTTTGGGCTGACCCAATATCCAGGTATTTTCTTGCCGACACCGTGGTTCATCTGCGGGCAGAATGTGTCGGACTCCCACTCCAGGTTTGAAAGCAGGCCGACCATGCCGACCGCGCCTCCCTCCACGGCCTCGTCGTGGACAATTCTCTCGTGCTTCGATTCCATCATCGATTGCGTGTAACCGTCGGGAATACTGCCGGCGGGATCGTGGAAGAAAAACGCTGACTTGTAAGCGGACCAGTTCTGCGCCTGTGCCGTTTGCTCGAACACCACGATCTTGCCCGCGAGGTCCATGTTTTCCATATCGCGGCCCTCGCCGACGTACACGAGCGGGGCCTCAACACCATCCTCCGGCGTCGGCGCGGGAAACGGGATGTGGAAAGTGGGGACTTCGATTTCCTCGCCGGTCTTGCGATCCTTCAGCGCGAAGCTCCAGCCGTGAACGCGTGAGGTCTCGACGGCGAGCGGCTCCGGCTCGGCAACCTCGAGGCCGAATTCGTTGAATTTCCCCATGATGAACGCGCGCGTTTTCTCGTCGCCATCGGTCGCGGGCTTGCGAGGGCCGAACGAGACAATCCGCTCGATCCACCCGAATATCTCTTCGTTGCTCAGCGAAGTTTTCTCCGCCTTAATTTCAAAATCCGGGAACGACTTAATCTGTTGTGCCATAAAAAGCAGCCCCCCGACTGCCAGCGCCAAAAGCGCGGCCAGGCATATGCCAACGATAATGCTGGTTTTTTTCATAAAGAATCGCCGTCTCCGATCTGTGCCTTGGGAATGTTGCCTTTTCACCGGGCCGCCCGCCTAAGATACTACCCAGAGGAACTACAAAAGGTCAAGCCCAAGGTCTTCATTCGACAAAGTGCAGGCGAGAGGCATACCCTGGCATGTATACAACTCGGATTTGTGCTGGACGCCGTTATGATGATAGTCTAAGAATAATGCCGGCGGACCTATGGCGCCATCGGCCGGCAAATATGAAAGCGGGATTAGAGAATCACATATGAAGGCGACTGGTGAAATCGGGCAGAATCCGGATCGGCTCCTGTGGCTTGTTCTTGCTCTTGCCTTGACCGCCGGAAGCTGCATCATTGTCTATCACGCGATTCACACACCCACGTATACAATCGACAGCTATTTCTATCTGTCAAAGGCCAAACAGCTTGCCGAAGGACAGGGACTGCGCACCACATGGAACGACGGGATCGACGCGAAATTTTTCCCCGGATACTCCCTTGTCCTGGCGCTCTCGTTCCTATTAACCGATTCGTACATCCCGATGCAGATAATTTGCTATCTGATGTGCGCTGTGTTTTTATATCTGCTTACAAAGGCATTGGACGTTGAGCCGGTCGAACGGCTGCTGACCGTCACCGCCTTTGCGGTTAATCCCATCGTCATCAAATGGTTGTCCCTCCCCATGACCGAGGGTTTGGCAACGGCTCTCTCCATATTGTCGGTTTATCTCTTTCTTCGCGCCATAATGCACGAGCGCCGAACTCCAATGCTTGTCGCATGCATAGTGGGAGGGATTGCGACAATTGTGCGCGTTGAATCGCTGTTCCTGCTCGCCGTCTTTGGTCTGCTGGCTTTTCCATACAGGAAAAAGCTCTCGCGGCCGGTTCTGCTCGCGGGCGCGGCGCTATTTGTCTTTCCATTGTTGGCATACTGGATCCAGCTAATGATTCGCGCCGGAGAGGGCCCGGCTTATATAGATGAGTTTCGGCGCACTTTCTTGCGATCCGACATCATAAAGAATTTCGCCTACAACGTGTGGGCGCCATTTGGCTTTATGCATAAGTCAATAGACTTCCGCGATTCAGCGAAGCTTGCAGTCGCGACCGTGTCGGCCGGGGCGATCTGGCTTTTGCTGGGAGGGCTCGTGTTTGTCGGCGGCCTGATTTTCTCAATTCCGGGACGACTGGGGAGCAGGTTAAGGGCAATCGGCTTTTTGTTCCTGGCTTACGCCATGATACATTCCCTCTGGTATTACCGGTACGAGAGATTCATGCTGATGGCGGTTCCCTTGGCGGCCATGCTCTGGGCGGGTGCGGCCCGGGAGTTCTTCAGGTCAATCGGCTTGAGCGGGAAAAGGCAACTCCGGTACTTGATCTTGCTGCAGCTGCTCCTGGCCGCGGCCGGCATTTTTTTTGGAAATCAGTTCAGCCGGCACCATAGGACGGCGCTGCAGGAAGACACTTCGTGGTTGGGCTTCCAGCATATCGCGGAGACCGTGAACACTCTCAATGAGGAGTCCCGCGCGGCCGTCCTGACCGATCTTGGGCCTCACCTTGCTTATTATGTCGATGCGCATACATATCTGGACACCGAGCACGGAAATTTCTGGCAGCGGGCGTTCCCGCCGGAGCGCACGCTGGAAGAGATGGAAGAGCTGAAGATAGGGTTTGTCGTCACGGCAAAGACCTTCGATCAATGGATCGAGGAGCACAAAATCGGGGCCGGCGGCAGGGAAATGTTCGAACCGCTGGAGGGTCAAGTCAAAGGCGCCCTGATAATCAAATACTCATCCCAGTCTGAAAACGGTCAACATATACTGCAATAAAAAAGCCCACCCAAAGTCGGGCCCGGGAATCCGAATTCACCGCCCGTCGGCCCAGTTTTCCTGGCGGGGGTCGGCGCCGCCTTTAAGGCTGCCGGTCTCGGGATCGCGGATAATCGCGCAGGCCGCGCCCATATCGCTATCCCAGTCGGAGACAACTTCGACTTTGTAGCCCATCGCTTCCAGTTCTTTGCCCACCCTGTCGTACAGGCTTTGCTCCATGAGAACAAGGCCCGGATTGTACTCGTGGGGCGAAAACGAATCGGGGAAATTCTTCGAGCGGAAGCGCGGCGCGTCGATCGCGTCCTGGATGTCCATGCCGAAAACGATCAGGTTGACGAATACCTGCGCGAGCGCCTGCGGCTGTTGGTCGCCCTCGGGCGTGCCGAATGTCATGAACAGCTCGCCGCCTCTGGTGACCATGCTCGCGTTGGGGGTGGCGCGCGGCCTTTTGCCCGGCGCGAGGGCGGCGGGGTGGTCGGGGTCGAGCCGAAACTGCGTCATGCGTATCCCAAGACAAAGGCCCGTGCCCGGCACCATGGGCGACACGGGGAAATCGCTTGGCGTGAGGGATATCGAGTTCCCGCGCGTGTCGGTGACGGCGAGATAGCTCGTATCGGCGACCCGCGCAAATCCACGGGGCCCTTCCCTTCGGCGCGGCAGGGCGCTCAGCATCGTTCGTAATTTGTGCTTATCCGCGCTCGCCTTTTTGAGGCCGACGGGATCGCCGGGCGGCGGCATCTCGCCGAAAGCACGGGCGGGCGTCATGGCCTCGCGTCTCAGCACGGCGAATTCCTTGCTCAGCAGACCGTCAACGGGCACGTCCACGAAGTTGGGATCGCCGAAGTAGGCCTCCCGGTCGGCCATCGCGAGTTCTATGGCCTGGATGAGCGTGTGGATATATTGGGGCGAATTGTGCCCCATCGAGCGAAGATCGATCCCTTCGAGGATCTGCAACGCCATCGGCAGCACCGCGCCCTGATTCCACGTGCGGTTCGCATG
>CBFDAY010000253.1:0-4676 GCA_965602895.1 uncultured bacterium | reverse complement strand
CACTGCGAAGTTGTAACTATTCCGAATCTTATGCTATATTGAGGAAAGTTTTGGCACTGATTTTCCTCGCTTTTACATAGACAGGATTGTGGATAATGGCATATCAGGGACTGAGGGACTTTGTATCGGCGCTCGAGCGGGCGGGTGAACTCAAGCGCATCTATGAGCCCGTCTCGGCCGAACTCGAGATAACCGAGATCACAGACAGGGTTTCAAAGGCGAATGGGCCGGCGCTGCTGTTCGAAAAAGTGGAAGGGCATGCTGTGCCTGTGCTTATAAACGCATTCGGATCGCACGAGCGGATGGCCATGGCGCTGGGAGTCGATGACATTGAGGAGATAGCGCGCGAGATAGAAGGGCTGGTGCAAATGCCGCTTCCGACCGGCATCGTCGAGAAGCTGAAGATGATCCCCAAGGTAGCCCGCTTCGCGAAGTATCCTCCGAAGACCGTGTCGCATGCGCCGTGCCAGGAAGTAGTCGTCGACCCGCCCTCACTGTCGCTTTTGCCGATTCTGAAATGCTGGCCGCAGGACGGCGGCAGATTCATCACGCTGCCGATGGTGTTCACAAAGAGCCTGGCGAGCGGCCGCCGCAACTGCGGCATGTACCGCTTGCACGTATATGACGAGCGCACCACGGGCATGCACTGGCACATCCACCACGACGGGGCGCGGCACTTCCGCGAGCACAAGGAGACCGGCAAGCGAATGGAAGTCGCCGTAGCCCTCGGCGGCGACCCCGCGATCACATACGCGGCGACCGCCCCGATGCCGCCCGATGTCGACGAGATGCTGTTCGCGGGCTTTCTCAGGAAAAGGCCCGTCGAGATGGTCAAGTGTAAGGCAATCGACATGGAAGTTCCGGCCGATGCGGAAATCGTGCTCGAAGGGTACGTGGACCCCTCCGAGGAGCGCGTCGAGGGGCCGTTCGGCGACCACACCGGCTACTACTCGCTCGCCGACACGTATCCCGTGTTCCACATCCAGTGCATAACCCACCGGAGCGATCCGATCTATCCGGCCACCATCGTGGGCAAGCCGCCGATGGAGGACTGTTACATGGGCAAGGCCACCGAGCGGATTTTCCTCCCGCTCGTCAAGACGCAAATTCCGGAACTCGTCGACATGAACCTTCCCCTCTTCGGCGTGTTCCACAACTACGCATTCGTATCGATAGACAAGCGATATCCTTTCCAGGCCAAAAAGGTCATGCACTGCATCTGGGGCCTGGGGCAGATGATGTTCACGAAGATAATCGTGGTTGTCGACAAGGATGTAAACGTGCAGGACGTCGAGGAGGTCCTGTGGAGGGTCGGCAACAATGTCGACCCAAGGCGCGACATCACGATAGTGGACGGCCCGCTCGACGTGCTCGACCACTCCTCGCCGCTGCCGCGCGCAGGCTCGAAAATCGGGATCGACGCCACCAAGAAACGGCCCGACGAAGGCCACACTCGCGAATGGCCCGATGAGATAATCATGTCGGCCGAGATCAAGAACCTCGTCGACCGGCGCTGGCATGAGTATGGGTTCGACAAATGAGGGACGCCGCCGGAATTCGCTCGATGTTTGCGACGGTATCGAGCCGATACGACCTGCTCAACCATCTGCTCAGCCTCAACCGCGACAAATACTGGCGAAGAAAGGCCGTCGAGATGAGCGGCCCGAGCAAGGGAGACGCCGTCCTGGATGTGTGCAGCGGCACCGCCGATCTCGCGATGGCGTATTCGGACGGCGTGGGGCCGGAGGGATTGGTCGTCGGGACGGACTTCTGCCCCGAGATGCTCCTTATCGGTAAACAGAAGCTCGGGGCCGAACGGGGCGGCGCACGGGTCGAACTCATGGTCGCCGACACGCTCGATCTCCCGTTTCCCGACGGTGTCTTCGACGTCGTCTCGGTCGCATTCGGGATCAGGAACGTTTCCGACTACGAGGCCGGAATCCGGGAGATGGCCCGCGTCGCAAAAGAGGGCGGACGCGTCGTGATACTCGAATTCAGTCTGCCCGAAACCGGGCTCTTCAACAAGATATATCTGACATATTTCACGCGCGTGCTGCCGATAATCGGACGAGCTGTCTCGCAGAGCGACATCGACGCGTACCGCTACCTGCCCGAATCGGTCCTGGAGTTTCCCCGGGGAAACAAGATGTGCGGCGTGATGGAGCGATGCGGGCTCAGCGGCGTATCGGCGAAGGGTCTCACGCTCGGGGTGGTCACGCTATATATCGGGAGGAAATCCTCGTAAGGGCGGTTCGCGAACCGCCTCTGCAATCCACGCCCGCGAGGGGACTTGGGAAGAGGAGAAAATGCAAGAAATAATCGTTGCAATCACGGGCGCCAGCGGCACTCAATATGCGATCAGATTGCTGCAGATGCTGGTCGACGGGGGCTGCCGCGTGCATCTGACCATCTCGCAGGCCGGCGCCAGGGTGCTCAAGCATGAGATGGACATTAGAATCGATCTGGAGAATTTCTCCGCGACCGCTCTTACATGCCGGACAACGACGCAGATAAGCTACTACCATTTCGAGGACATATCCGCGCCTATCGCGAGCGGCACATTTCCGGTCGACGCAATGGTGATAATCCCCTGCAGTATGTCAACGCTCGCGGGCGTCGCCTCGGGGCTGGGAAACAACTTGATCCTGCGCGCCGCCGACGTGTGCCTCAAAGAGAATCGAAAGCTGATACTCGTTCCGCGCGAGACCCCGCTCGGAACGATCGCCATTGAAAACATGCTGCGCGCTTCGAGGGCGGGCGCATGCATCCTGCCGGCGATGCCCGCGTTCTACCACGGGCCTAAGAAGATAGACGATATGATCGATTTCGTCGTCGGGAAAGTGCTGGATCAACTCGGCGTTCCGCACGAGTTGTTTACCAGGTGGGGAGGCGGCGAGTGAGGCGGATTCTCGAAAAGGTCGCCACGATCCTCGAGATGATCAAGTTCTCGCACACGGTGTTCGCGCTGCCGTTTGCGGTGATGAGCGCGTTTTTGGCAGCGGGCGGCATGCCCTCGGCTCGGCAGCTTTTCTGGATCCTGATGTGCATGGTCGGCGCCCGCAGCACCGCGATGTCGTTCAACAGGATCGCCGACGCGCGCCTCGACGCGCAAAACCCGAGAACGGCCGAGCGGGCCATCCCCGCCGGGAAACTCACGCGCGCGGAGACGGCCGCGTTCATGATGGCCATGATCGCGCTGTTCGTTTTCTCGGCCTACATGCTTAACCGCCTGGCGTTCATGCTGTCGCCGGTCGCGCTCGCGATCATTCTCGGCTACTCCTACACCAAGAGGTTCACCGACTACTCGCACTTCGTGCTGGGACTCGCGCTCGCAATCGCGCCAGTCGGGGCGTGGATAGCCGTTAACGAGGAATTTCACGCCGTCGCAATACTCCTCGGCGCGGCGGTGCTATTGTGGACCACCGGGTTCGACCTGATCTACGCCTGCCAGGATATCGAATTCGACCGGCGGGCCGGGCTGTATTCGCTGTCGAAGCGATTAGGGCCGGCCGGAGCGCTGGCGCTTTCGGCAGTCCTGCACGCGCTGATGGTGGGCATCCTCCTTGCCGTGATGGTGGCGGCGAAGCTGGGAATGGTGTTCTTCGGCGGCATTGTTCTCGTGGCGATTTTGCTGATATATGAGCACGCCATCGTAAAACCCCACGATTTTTCTCGGGTCAACACGGCCTTTTTCAACGTGAACGGCGCCGTCAGCCTGTTCCTGATGGCGCTCACGATCGCGGATATTATGATCCGCTGAGTGGGAGGGGTAGCGTCCCATATGTGACCTCTTCCGCCCCAGCCCGTATGCCTCGAGGCATGGCGCCCCTGATATAATGGGTCAACTTGGATCGAGCTTTTCGTGGAAATGAAAGCCAATGATTCCGCCAAATGATCCTACGGTTTGGATTCCTTTTGCAAGGAGGAAATAACCAATGAGCGACGACAAGCAGAAGATAGAATCGCTGCGCAAGGACCTTTTCATGGCGACGGCCAACCGCGGGCTGGTCTATACCGCTATCCTGAGGGAACTGCGCAAGGAACTCGGCGAGGAAAGGGCGAGCGAGATATTCAAGCGCGCGATATACAATCACGGAAAGAACATCGCGAAGATGTTTGACGCTCCCGACACGATCGAGGAGTTCAAAAATTGGCTGCTCGACTTCTTTCCCGACGGCGGCGCGATGAACGAGCCCGAGGTCATTCGTTGCGACGAGGAGGAGTTGGCCGTCAAGCTTCCCCGCTGTCCCCTCAAGGAGGGATGGCGCATGTTCGGCCTGAGCGACGAGGAGGTCGCGGACATGTGCAGGCACGCCGACGCGTTCGACCACGGTTTTTTCGGAAGCTTTTTCGACTACTCGATGGACCTCTGGGCGGAGCAACCCGACGATGCCTGTATCCTCCATTTCAGGCGGAAAAAGAAGGTCGAGTAGGGATAAAACGGCTGGCCCACACCGCATATGCCAAGGATCAGTCTCAAAGATATGAACATACCGCCTAAATACGCGCTGCCCGTTCTTGCAGCGGTTCTCCTGGTTGCATGCGCCGCGCGCATGGCCGAGGGAGACAGCCCCGCTCGTCCGAATCGGATCAAGTATGCAAAGCCGAGGCGGGTCGGGGTGGTCGCCGACAATAGAATCAATGAAAGCAGCGGGCTCGCGGGATCGATTCACAAG
>CBFDAY010000252.1:0-4716 GCA_965602895.1 uncultured bacterium | reverse complement strand
CGGGCAAGTCATGTACGGGAGTGGAAATGCGCTGACCGCAGCAAGGGCGCGACGCCAACAGCCTGAATTCTGAATCCACTTCATCGGAGGAGTCATCACGGCCACAGGCAACGGGGAGGAAATTGCCTCAAAGACGCCGGCAGGGAGGGATATGATCACTCGGCAGTGCTGATAACAGGCTTTTGTCCGGGCGCGAGCTGGCTTACGTAGCACTTCAGGACATCAGCCCAATAAACCAAATACCATAGCCCGGATTTCTCATCGTACTTGCGCATGTTCTCCTGTTCCATAACACGGCTTTTAGCGGACAAACGCCTTTCTTTTTCCATGCTGCCGTCCTCCATCTACGGGAAGCCGGAGATTTCGCCGAGAGGAGAATCTCCCTCTCATGCAAACGATAGGCTTTGTCGCAGAACCTTAAAATACCGGCCGCAGAGGGGCTCAACTACGAGATCCGGTTTTCCTTCTTCTGTTCCGACCGAGAGCCGCTATTGCACCGCAACATATCTGAGGGACATTCGAAAGCTCGATTTCGATCTGATTCGCGGCCCTCATCGCCCGCCCCGCAGCCGATATCTCTTCTACTTTTTGTCCTCCTGATACAGGGTTTTCAGAACATCCATAAACTCATCTATGTCCTTGAACTGGCGATAAACAGAGGCGAACCTTACATATGCGATTTCGTCGAGATTCCTCAGCTCTTCCATAACCATCAAGCCGACCACCTCGGCCTTAACCTCTTTCTCCACAGAGTTGCTGATGCCTTTCTCGATCCTGTCGACTATGTCATCGATCTCCTCGACGCCTACCGGACGCTTTTCACAAGCCTTAAGGATGCCGATGACGATCTTGCTCCGATCGAAGGCCTCCCGCCGCCCGTCTTTCTTAACGACCATAAGCGGAATCTCTTCGATGCGCTCGTAGGTTGTGAACCGCTTCGAGCAGGAGAGACACTCGCGCCTGCGGCGAATAAGTTCCCCATCCTTGATGGTGCGCGAGTCTACGACCTTATCATCGGAATGAGAACAGAAGGGACATTTCATAGGCGATCCCTCGCACTGGAAAGATTGCAAAAGTCCACTATTTAGTGTTCGTGTGGATTATATCACACCATATATGGTGTGTCAAGGGAAATAATTGCATGGTTCAGACACAACGGGCCGTGAATCCTATGGCCAACTATCCGGCCGCAGATAATATGAAAGACACGTCTGGCCGTATGTGCGGGTGCGGCTGAGAGGAATATCCGATATGCTTCCCGGCGGCCTGGTCTTCTTGAAATGTTCCACGACAATTATTGAATGCAACGAAACAATATTATGCCTGGCAAGGGCTTCTGCCGTATCCTCAAGAAGGCCCGCCTGATATGGTGGATCGAGGAAAACGATGTCAAAGCTATCGTCACGCTTTCCGATTTTCATCAGCGCCGCGCGGAAGTCGGCCCTGATGATCTCCGCCGTTTCGCTGAGTCCGGCCGTTTCGAGATTGGCGGTGATCGTTCTGATGGCGGCCGGGCTGCTCTCAACGAAAACGGCATATCGGGCTCCCCGACTGAGCGCTTCAATTCCCAGGGCGCCGCTTCCGGCAAACAGGTCCAGGACCCTCGCGTCCGATATGCTCTCGCCCAGAACGGAGAAGAGCGCCTCCCTCACCTTGTCGGAGGTGGGACGAGTGCTCGCGCCTCTGGGCGCTTTTAAGGGAATTCCCTTGGCTGCACCGCCTGTAATCCTCATTTGCCGGTTCCCGTCGTCAAAAATGGACATCCCCTGGCCCGCCGCCCAGCAAGAGCCTGAGCGACATGTTTTCGGACGACTCGAGGCCGGGATCTTCTTCCAGAATCTCCCTAGCAACCTGTCCCGCCCTCTCCAGGAGGATTGCGTCACGAATCAAATGGCCCGCCCGCAACGGCGGAGCGCCGCTTTGGGCCGTGCCGAGAAATTCGCCGGCTCCCCTGAGCAGCATGTCTTCCTCGGATATTTTAAATCCGTCGGAGGCGGAGGCCATGATCTCCATCCTTCTTGCCGCCTCTTCAGTTGTGGACTCGGCCATCAGAAAGCAATACGACTTATGCTCTGAGCGCCCGACCCTGCCCCTGAGCTGATGAAGCTGCGCCAGCCCGAACCTGTCCGCGTCTTCAATGACTATGACCGCTGCGTTTGGCACATCAACACCGACTTCGATTATCGTTGTCGCGACAAGGATATGAATCTTATTGCGGCGAAAACGCCGAAGCGTATCCTCCCTTTCCTCCGGGGCAACCCTGCCGTGCAAGACGCCTATCGCGAGCCCGGGAAACCGATCGGCATATGCACGGTAAACACTGCCTGTGTTTGCGACGGCGCGACCCGTTGGCTCAAGATGCTCGTCAATCTCAGGGCAGACGACGAAGGCTTGCCTTCCTCTGTTTATTTCGCGCTCGACGAAGCGATACATCCGCTCGCGCTCCTCTTCCTCCATGCGGCGGGTCTCGACCGGGCGCCTTCCCGGCGGCAATTCATCGATGCGGATGGTCTCAAAGCCCCCATAGAGCGCGAGCGCCAGCGTGCGAGGAATCGGCGTGGCGGTCATGATCAAAAGGTCGGCATTGACCCCTTTGTCCCTGAGCGCGGCGCGCTGGCTCACGCCAAAGCGATGCTGCTCATCAATGACTATCAGCCCGGCATTCCGTATGCGGACTTTCTTCTCGATAAGCGCGTGTGTGCCGACTATCAGGGCGGGTTCGCCCGATGCCAATAGCCTCGACGCGCGCTTTCGCTCACCGGGCGAGCGGCCTGATGACAACAGCCCCGTTTCGATCCCCCGCTTGTCCAAGAGCGACCGGACGCTCCCGTGCAAGCCGAATATATGCTGCTCGGCAAGTATCTCCGTCGGGGCCATGAGGATCGCCTGTCTGTCGTTTTCGATGGCCTTGAGCATCGCGTAGACGGCCACTATCGTCTTGCCCGAACCGACGTCGCCCTGCAGGAGCGCGCACATCTGCCGAGGAGACTCCATTAGGCTGGCTATCCGGTCGATCGCCAGGCGCTGCGAGGGGGTCGGGCGAAAGGGAAGGCGCTCATCGACACTGCGTGTCAGGTCGGGCGGCGCGTCGTGTGTCACGCCTGCGCCGGTATGCGACGCGGTCGAGGATTGGAGCCACAACTGGAGGGCAAGAAACTCTTCAAAAGCGAGCCTCCTGCGCGCCTTTTCGGGTTCCCCGTCGGAGAGGGGAAAGTGGATGCCCCGCAGAGCCTCCCGCCGCGAAAGTAATCCTTCGCCTTCGATCAGTTGCAAGGGAAGATTCTCGGGAGCAAGCTCGAGGAACTCGTCGAGGGCCGCGCGCACTATGCGCCGGACCTTTTTCTGGCCGATGCCTTGGGTGAGCGGATACACGGGAATCAGACCGAGCGTGTGCAGAGAATCCTTCTCGCTGTCCGCCGGCATTTCCATATCCGCGTTTTCCAATTGCAGCCCGCGCCGATCCGAGACACTGCCGGAAAGAATTGCCGTCGTTCCCTTGGGAAGGGCCTTCTTCAAATACGGCCGATTGAACCAGATCGCTTTCATCGACCCAGTCGCATCGCGAACGGTGCATTGCGTGATATGCAGCCGCCTTGAAGACCGAAAGGAGCGGATGCCGGTTATCTCGCCCTGGATGACGACGGGGCCGGGCCGCTCGATTGATGCGATGGGACACAAGTTGCGTCGGTCAAGGTACGCGCGAGGGTAATGATGCAGCAGTTGCTCGATCGATGTTATTCCCAATCTCAGGAGAGTTGCGGCCGTCTTCGGGCCTACACCCTTGCAATCCGTAACGGCGGACGATAGCGGGGATGAATTCTTGACCGCGCCGCGTGCCAAATCCGAAACTCCCATGTCGCTACGAGGAAGGAGGATGAGCCGCCTCATCCTTTTTTGCAATCACGAACATGTCGATGAACTTGAATCTCACAATCTTGTCCCCAATGCCCAGCCACCCGATAAGCGCGTCGGCCGTGCGCTGAGCGAGCGAGCTGTAAGGCGCCAGCTTGGCCGAAAGAAAGCGCATGCTGCAGGGCCAAACGCCTCGGCGGGAATCCACGAGCCTGAAATTCGCTTTTTCAAGCATGCGCCCGATCGTTTCTCTTGAAAAGAAGAAGTTGTGCTCGGCCGCGCTCTTGAACCCGTACCAATGCGACCCCATAAGGCGCGCCGTGAGGGTTCCGGCGTCTGGAATTGTCATGAAGAGATAACCGCCGGGCCTGAGCAATCGGTAGGCTTCGGCCAATTCGCCCGAGGGATCCAAGGTGTGCTCGAGCGCATCCCACATGGTAATCACATCAAAAGAACAAGCATCGAGCCCCACGCCCGCCAGCACGCCTGTATGCACGGTCGCCTTCGTTTTCTCGCGGGCAACCCCCGAGGCGTACTCAGAGATTTCCACCCCCTCGGCGCGCCATCCGCGCGACATCGCGACCTCGAGGAAATATCCGAACGCGCATCCCACGTCGAGTATCGAAGCGGGCGCGCAAATGTAGTTTTCGATAATCGTGAGGTTGTCGGAGAACACGCGCTTTAATCCGCCGGCGTGGGTGGAGTAATCGTCATAGCCAAGGCTGGACGGGTCCTCACTGGTTGATGGCCCGGAAGAGCGCCTCGCGCTGTGCGAGCAGGTTGGCCGCCGCGCCGAGCGCGACCTCCTGTTCGTTCCTCTCCAAAGCGTCAAGAACGCCCGCCGCAACATCCTCTGCGGACATG
>CBFDAY010000251.1:0-4726 GCA_965602895.1 uncultured bacterium | reverse complement strand
ACCCGCATCACTTCCTCGACGCTGGTGATCCCCTCGATCGCCTTTGCGGCGCCGTCTTCCCGAAGCGTTAGCATCCCGTTTTTCGCGATCGCCTCGCGTTTTATCGTGTTTGAGTCCACGCTGCCGAGGATCAGATTTTGAATGTTCTCGCGAACGAGAAGCAGTTCAAACGCGCCGGTGCGTCCGCGGTAGCCTCTGCCGACGCAGCGGGCGCATCCTCCCCCGCGGTACAATTTATTGTCGCGAAGCCTCGTCCTTTCTATCCCGGTATTTTCGAGTTCGAGGTCTTCGGGTGTATACGACGTCTTGCATTCGGGACAAATCGTGCGCACCAGCCGCTGGGCGAGCACGGCCATCACCGACGATGAGACCAGGAACGGCTCTATGCCCATGTTCAGAAGCCGCGTGATGGCCCCCGCCGCGTCGTTGGTGTGGAGGGTGCTGAAGACGAGGTGGCCGGTGAGCGACGCCTGTATCGCCATCTCGGCGGTCTCCATGTCGCGTATCTCGCCCACCAGTATCGTGTCGGGGTCCTGACGGAGTATCGAGCGCAGACCGTTTGCGAATGTAAGGTCGATCTTCGGCTTCACCTGTATCTGGGCGATCCCATTCATCATGTACTCGATGGGGTCCTCGATCGTTATGATATTCTTTTCCATCGAGTTCAGAAGGTTCAGCGCGGCGTACTGCGTGGTCGTCTTGCCGCTGCCGGTGGGCCCGGTCATCAATATGATGCCGTGCGAGCATTCCAGGAGCCGCTCGAACTGGTCGAGATTCTCGGTGTTGAGGCCGAGTTCCTCCAGCGAAAGCAGGAACACGCCTTTGTCCAGCAGCCTCATCACAACGCGCTCGCCGAAGGCCGTGGGCACGACCGACACACGGATGTCTATCTCGCGCCCCGTAAGCGTTATCTTTATCCGGCCGTCCTGCGGCAATCGCCTCTCCGCTATGTTCAGGTTGGCCATGATTTTTATGCGCGAGACAATGGCGGCGTGATACGAGCGCGGCGGGCTGAGCACCTGATAGAGGACCCCGTCGATACGGTATCTCACGCGAAGCTCTTTCTCGTACGGCTCGATGTGAATATCGCTGGCCCTCTCCTTGACGGCCTGCGAGATAATGACGTTCAGCAGCTTGATGATGGGCGCCTCGTTGGCGAGGTCGAGCAGGTCGCGGCGCTCCTCGAACGTTTCGGCCGTAAGCACGCCGATATCCTCTTCCTCGATGTCGCTTATGACCTGAGCCGCCGAGTGATTTTGGAGATCGAAATAGTGGGTCGTGATGCGGTCTATCTCCTCATGCGGGCATATCATCACCTTCATCGGCATTCCGAGAAGCAGTTTGAGGTCGTCGACGGGTCCCATGTTGAACGGGTCGTGCACCGCCACGAGACAGCCTTCGTCTTCTTCACAGATCGGAACGATCCGGTTTTCCTTGATAAAAGAAAGCGGGACCTTGGAAAGTATGCCGGCGTTCACCTGGACGTCGATCCTGGGCCGATATGGAATGTCGAGGAACTCGCCCACGGCCCGCAGGTAATCTTCTTCCGAAATATGGCCGCTCGCGACCGCCGCATCCAGCAGGTTCAGTCCACTCTCGCCCTGCGCCTGAAGGATTTCCTCGAGCTGCTCGCGAGTGAGACAGTCTTTCTGAACGAGATAGCCGCCTATTGCTTTTGTCGCCGCTGTCGTCATTTCGGACCTGCCTCATAGGGCGCATCATCGATGAGCCCTGCGTCTTCGCTGAAGATTCCGCTCCGCCTCATCGTGGGAGACTCCTCCATCTTCTCGAGCAGCTCCTCGCCGGCCTCGAGCGATTTTTCCTGCGTCACGTCGATAGCCTCGTCGACATTGGCCACGATGCTCGGCGTGATGAAGATCAAAAGGTTGGTCTTTTTGCGTACGGTCGTCTTGCTCTTGAAGGCCCATCCGAGCACCGGTATGTCGCCGAGGAACGGCACCTTAGTGATCGAGATGTCGTCTATGTCCTTCATGAGTCCGCCGAGAACAAGCGTGTGGCGGTCCTTGACTATCACAGTGGTCTCGGCTTCGCGTTTTTTCTCGGAAAGGACTTCGCCGGTTGTTGTCGAAGCACTTACCGTGCTCACGTCGTTGACCTTCTGCACGATCTCGAGTCTGACCATACGGTCGGGAGAAATGTGCGGGGTAATTTCGAGGATGATTCCAACGTCGCGATATTCGAATGTTTCGCTCTGGGAGAGAGTGTCGCCGCCGGTGTCGTCGGTAAGCGTCGATGTTATGAACGGTACGTTGTCGGAGATATTGATGACGGCCTTTTCGTTGTCGACCGTAAGTATGTGTGGCGCGGAAAGCACGTTGAAATCGTCGTTGCTTTCCGAGGCATTGAGTTCTACGAATGCAGTCAAGAAATCCTCATCAATGTTGAAGTAACCTAAGGATAGCCCTGAAGGTGCATTTATAACAGGGGTACCTGTGGCTATAGACGTTGCGACATTACCAACTAATGTATCTCCTGCCGTTTCGTTTACACCTGCAAATACATGATCCTGGCCGTGAGGATTTGCCGCGAACCACTGGATACCGAGAGCGCGCGTGAAGTCCATGCTGACCTCGGCGATCAGCGTTTCGACCAGCACCTGCGGACGCATGATATCGAGCTGCTCGATCACACCTTTCAGAACCGTGTAGTCCTGCGGCGAGGCAACGATTATAAGGGAGTTTGTCGTCTTGTCCGCGACGACTGAGATCTCTTTGTAAAACGTGCGCACGCCCGAAACTGCCGCCGCGGCCCCGCCTCCCGGCGAGCCCGCCGGCGTGGTTGTGGTCGCCAGGCTGGTCAAAACGGTCGCAACCTCCTCCGCCAGCGCGTTTTCGAGCCGGTACACGTGGATGTTGTTGGCCCCCACGGGCGTGGTTTTGTCAAGCTCGCTCACGAGGAATTTCACTTGTTCGGTGTCAGGCTCATTGGCGACGACTATCAGCGAATTCGTGCGCAGGTCGGGAATGATCTTTATCTGCGAGGTCGTGGTTCCCGTAAGCATCCGTTGCGCCGGGGTTCTCCGCCGCGTGCGCGGAGCGACGGCGGTAGCCGCCGCCGGACCGGGCTCGAGCGCCTGGAGTATTTCCTGCGCCAGAATATCGGCCTGGGCGTTGTACAGGGCTAGTATGGTTATCTTGTCTTCAAAGCCGGGAACATCGATTTCACGTATTATATCGAGCAGCCTCCGTATGTTCGAGGACGTCTCGGTCAGAATGATCGTATTGGTGTTGGCATGCGTCATGAGATTCGCGTCGCGGGAGATAAGCGAAGTCAGGATTGTCGTTATCGCCTGCGCGTCGGAATACTGAATCGGTATAAGCTGCGTCACCAGCAGATCCCGCTTGGCAAACTCCTCGACGTCGCGCCCCCTTCTCACCGGTATACTCTTTTGTGTGGCCACCCTGCTGGGGACGACTTTGATGATACTGCCGAGCGGCACGAGAGCGAATCCGTTCATCTCCAAAATGGATTCGAACACGCCGTAGGCTTCATTCTTAGGGATGCGCTTGGGGGCGATCACGGTCACCGAGCCTTTGACCGTCGGATCGATGACGAAATTTTTTCCGGTCACCCGGCTCATGACGTCGATGACCTCTATGATAGGAGCGTTTTCGAAATTGATCGATATCTCATTGGCGCCGTTTTGGGCGGGCCCGCGAGAGGCCGATTCGCGCTGTGCGGTCGCAGCGTCGCCGCCGGTAAGGGCCAGCATGAAAACGATTGCGATTACAGCAAAAAAGCGATATCCATTCATCCGATGGTTTCCCCCGCTGTGCCGTGCGCTTGCTTCCGTTGCGATGTCGATGTTTCGCTATCGGACCTTATACACAAGCGTTCTGTGGCGGCCGTTACGCTCTATTACAACGCGTATTTCCGGCGCGCTGCTAAAGCGTTCGCTCTGGTCGAGTATGCTGTCGATCGAATTGACACGGACTCCGTTGACGCTCTTGACAATGTCACCGGCCTTTATGCCCGCCTGCGCCGAGATGGGATCCGAGCCGATGGCGTCAACCTGAATTCCGCCGGGTTTGTCGTTCACAATGTTGGGACTCGTGTGAAACTGGTTCAAAAACGAGACAAGGTTCTGGCTCACTTCCTGCATGAGCCGGGCCTTGTTTATGTAACGAAGGTTCTCGTTGACTACGCGAATGGCCTCGTCCGAGCGACGGGACTGGCGAGGGGAGGGAGGAAAGGCCACCTCGAAACCCCTGCCTGGGCCGCGACGTGGCGCGGGCCCCTTGTCGGCGAAATCCATCGAGAGGGTTTCGCGCTTTCCCGCCCGGGATATGACCACCTCGCTGTCGCGTATTTCCTCCACTTTTGCATCACCCACGATGAAATCCCCAACCGTATAAGTATCTTCGGAGCGCTTTTTCTTGTCGCGAATAATGGCGAAACCGGGATCGGGGCCGTCCTGGGCCACGCATCCGAGCAGTTCCAGCTCCAGCGTGGTCTCGGGCAGATTTTCTTCGACAACGGTTTCCGGGGCCACGTTGGCCGACGAAAGCGCGCCGAACAGCTTGCTGTTTCTCAGGTGCGCATATTCACCGTAGGGCCTTATTTTCGGGCGTGCGGCAATATTTGCCGGTGCGGGAGAATCGACGAGAGGAGGAGGTTTTATCTCCTGACCGGCAAAAAGGGACTGGACGGCTGTCACCAAAAAAAAGACGATTACGGCCGCCAGCGCCAGATCCACCGCCCAGAA
>CBFDAY010000250.1:0-4736 GCA_965602895.1 uncultured bacterium | reverse complement strand
AACTCCCGAATATTCATGGCGTTGCCCGAGAATCTTGAGATTGGATATTCACGCCAGCGCGAGAGCGCAAATGTGCGCGGTGTGGGCCGCTTGCCGCACCGAGGCGCCCAAGGGCGATGTATGCGGGGCTGGCGCTCGTTGACGGTAAATTGAATGTTGTGTTAGAATTGATGCGAGGAATCCGAACGGATTCGTAAGTAATTCCATATTAGGGGTTGGCGGCGGGTCTGGACATATGCAGGAAATCCGCGACAAGAACGGCGAGGCCGACGCATCGGCCGAGGCGGCGACCGATCTGCCTCCCGGCAGGCAGGCGTTGCTTGCGATCGCCGTGGGTTCCGCTGTCTTTGCGATAGTGATTCTGCTGATGCTTGCGGCGGTTCTCCGGTCTCCTGCCGCAGACATAGTAGAGCCCGAACCGCGCACAGAGGACCTCTCGCCGGAGGCCTACGGGCGGTATCTTACGGTTGACGACTGCGTCGCACAGGCGCGGATAAACGCAATCGGAGCCAGCGAACTCATGATAAGCGGACATGTGAAAAATACGGGGGCGATGACGGTCGAAAGGGCCGACCTGAGATGCCATTTCCCGACCCATTTCGGCGGCGAGACCTCGATGGACCTTCCCCTGGTTGTCAACACAAGAATTGATGATGTCGGCGACGGCCCCCTGAAACCGTTTTCGGTCAGGGATTTCAGGGTCCGAATCGGGGAATTTCCCGATGAGCTTGCGCCGGAGATATTGCAGGTCGAGGTTGTCAATGTGCAACTGAGGAGTCCTTGACCGAACAGGTTGAGATTAAGGAGCGAAAACGTTGGACGTCGAGAGTGTAGAAAAGAAGCTGCTCGATCAATATTCGGAGGTCGAGGACTGGATCAAGCGGCATGCGGAGAAGGTGTGTTTCCCGATTCATTCGTCGGTCGATCTGCGCGATTCCGGTTTCAAGATATCATCGATCGACGCGAACATATTTCCCGCCGGTTTCAACAACTTGTGCGAATCGTTCATCGTCAAAGGCGCCAGGCTGTTGCGCGAATTTGTCGCCGATTCGTTCGGTGGTGTTGAGCGAATCGTCATATACCCGGAAAGCCACACCCGCAACAAGTATTACCTGCAAAATCTTTATTCGCTCGGATCGATGATCGAGCGAAGCGGCTTCGAGACGCTCATAGCCACCTTGGACCCTCGGTTCCCGGACACGCCGACCGAGCTCGAGACCGTGGAAGGGCAAGAGATCCGCATACATAAGCTCTTTCGGGACGGCGAACTGCTCCGTGCCGGCCACTTCACGCCCGACCTGATTCTCATCAACAACGATTTCTCCGACGGCATGCCCGGAGAGCTTGTCAACATAAGCCAGCCGGTAACGCCCCCTCCGGAAATGGGCTGGTATTCCCGCACGAAATGGGAGCATTTCCGGCTATATGACTCGCTCGTAAAGGAATTCGCCGAGATCCTGGAGGTCGATCCGTGGCTCCTGTCGCCATACACCGATTGCGAGGATGACATCAGCTTCAAAAGCGGTAAGGGAGTCGACCGCGCCGCAGAGAGGGTCGACCGCCTGCTTGAGCGCATTGCGGCAAAATACGGCGAGTACGGGATCGACCAAAAGCCGCTTGTTTTTGTCAAGGACAATGCCGGCACGTACGGCATGGGCATTGTCGTGGTTGAGTCGGGAAATGATCTGCTGGGCCTGAACCGCAGCCAGAGAAACAAAATGTCGCGCGGCAAGGGCAGCTCCGATATCCGTTCCGTCATCTTGCAGGAATGCATACCGACATCGGACTACTTCAACGAGCACGCAGGCGAGCCGGTCGTTTACATGATCGCCGACCAGGTGCTCGGCGGCTTTTTCCGGTACAGCGAGAGCAAGTCGGAGACCGAATCGCTCAACTCGCCGGGCACACAATTCGCCAAATTATGCCTGACCGAGGCCGACGACTTCGACGAGGTCCTGGCCTGCTATCACGGGCACTGCTCTTTTGAGCTGTACTATACAATCGCCCGCATCGCGTGTCTTGCCGTGGGATACGAGATGAAAAACCAACGGTTTTGCTCATCGGTGGTCCCGCAGGGCAAGCTCGGTTAGCGTCGCAAGACGTCTTGCAGGGCGGCCGGCGGGAACGCCAGGACGCGTCCACAGCAAACGGTTTCCAGCAAGAGGAATACGGTATTGCCGGCAAAGAAAGCAGGCTCGAAAGAATCCGCTCGACCCAGCGATGAGATATCCCTGGCTGAGCGCGGTTCCAGGGTGTCGGTTTCTCTACCGTTTCGAATGGCGCGACAGGAAATCGGATTTTTGCGGCGCTACGGCCTCGGCGTTGAAATCGTGCTGTACGACACCAACTGGATCTGCAGCTATCCATCCGCCAAAGTGGCCGAAACAGCCCGCTTCCTGCGCGAGGCGGACATCGAAGTCACGGTGCACGGCCCGATCCACGACCTCAATCCCGGAAGCCTCGACATCGTCGTGCGCGATTATACCCGCCATTGCTATTTAAAGACGCTTAGCATCTGCCACTCGCTCGGAGCCAAGGCGCTGGTGCTCCATCTCGGCATAAACCCGCTGCTGCCGGAAAGCGCGCTCGACGGCTGGCTCGAAAGCAGCATACACGCATGGGAACCCGTCGTGGATTTGGCCGAACAGATGGGGATGGACATAAGGCTCGAAAACATGTTTGTGCCCTCGCCCAAGTTTCTGGCCGCCCTCAAGGACAGCCTCGGTTCCGACGCCGTGAAGATATGCTTCGACATAGGGCATTTCAATGTATATTCACGGGTCCCTTTGAGCCGCTGGCTGGACGAGTTCGGGAGCGACATAGATGAGGTGCACCTGAACGACAACAACGGTATCGAGGACCAGCATCTGCAACTTGGGAAAGGTTCCATCGACTTCAGGACTTTCTTCGAGGAGCTGTCCGCGCGCGGCATAGATCCGCGGTTTACAATCGAGATGACAAGCGACAAATTCGAGGGAAGCCTCAAATACCTCGCCAGGAACAATCTGCTGGACCCGTTTGCGGGGGACTGAAGCGCCGCAAACGTCATTCCGGAATATTCCTTCTTCACTCCTGATCCGATCATATCTTTATGCCCCTTTTTCCATACTCCTGCAGAATGGGCAGGCGGCGATGTTGAGCGGGACTAGCTCTTGAGGCTGTGTCTTGACAGAATATCTATAAAGGAAAAACCGGGAAATAGATGAAACCTCTTTCGAAAACGTTTCCTTGACAAATCGAGTTTCGGCAAACATCAATGATACAAAAGGGTGGGTTGGACATGAAAATCCTCGTTGTTTATTACTCGATGTATGGTCACACGTTCCAACTGGCAAAGGCTATCGCGGAGGGAGCGGGCTCGGTCCAAGAAGCGAAAGTAATTCTCAGGCGCACACTGGAATTCGAGGCAGTCGATAAGATAATTAATGAAAATGAGTATGCGCGGCAGGTTCGCGAGCAGCAAGAGGATATCCCCATCTGCACGCTTGATGATCTTCGTGAGGCCGACGGGATACTATTCGGAACTCCAACGCGCTACGGAAACATGACGGCCCAGATGAAACAGCTGTTCGATTCCACCGCGAGCCTCTGGCTTAAAGGGGAGATGGAGGGCAAGCCTGCGGGTCTTTTTGTCTCGACGGCTTCGACACACGGCGGGCAAGAGACGACTGCATTGACCATGATGGCCCCGTTGCTGCACCTTGGAATGATAGTCGTTGGAGTCCCCTATTCGGTGCCGGGCATGATTCACACCGAGGGCCGCGGTGGCACGCCATATGCGGCTTCGACCATTGCGGGACCGGAGGGAGAACTGCAGCCGACTCCCGAGGACCTGGAAATCGCGCGCGCATTGGGGCGACGCGTCGCCGAAGTGACAAGAAAGCTGCGAGGCTGAATCACGGGAAACGACTTTACCATTCAATTGCAAAGGGAGAGAAATGTCTGAGAATCGAAATTTGGTCAGGATCTTCGAGTACGCGCTCAACCAGGAACATACGGGGATGAGCTTTTTTCAAACCTCGCTTGAGCGGATGGGGATGGGGGCCGCCGTCGGCGCGTTCGAGCGCTTGATCGAGGAGGAAAAACGCCATATTAATTTTATCACTTCAATTCTCGAAAGGCTGAAACAAGGGAGCGAGATCGAACTGCCGGAAGCGGAAGATGCGGGGCTCGAACCGACCGACTATTTTGATAATCGGGCAAGGTCGGAGTTTCTGGAACAATGCGTCAACGAGTCGATGGTGCCCGATGTGACCGTCTTCAACACGGCATGGCTGATTGAGAAGGACTTAAGCGAGTTCTACGAGAAAATGGCGGACAAAACCGAGGGGAAACCGAGGGAAGCCCTGAAAATGCTCGCCCGCTGGGAAAGAGAGCACGAGCGATTCTTCAAGGAGTACCGCGACAAGCTGACCGACACATATTCCCAAATGCCGTGGGGAGGTTAGCCGGGCCAGACAGCCGGAGGCTCGGGACCGGTGTGGACATGATTGCAATTGAGACACTGCATCTCCATGCCTTCATGTTGCGATCTCTCATGAATCCGCGCAGCGCCTGACGGCAGAAAAGGACCGGCGAGCTAGGCGCGGAACCCGCTCGCAGCCCCAAAAGGGTCATGCTACTTCAGCAAACCTGCTCTTCGAAGCGTTACAGACGGGGCACTTGTCCGGCGCCTCGCCGACGACCGTATTACCGCAGATTCCGCACACGTATATCGGGGCCCCGGCCAGATCTTT
>CBFDAY010000249.1:0-4744 GCA_965602895.1 uncultured bacterium | reverse complement strand
AGACGGCGGCGAGCTTGCCAGCGGCATCGCCCAATCTGTCGATGGCCGCCTCGGTATCGTGCGTCTTCGTCGTAAGGAACACCGCATCGTCATCGCGAAAATCTATCTCCGACACATTCTCGACGGCCGGAACATCGAGATCATAGTCCCCCTGCACTCCGGTTATTTTCAGGCCGCCGCGCGAGATCGCCTCGGCGTGCGCCTTCGAGCATACGAGGACCGTTTCATGGCCGCTGTCGTGAAGGTATCCGCCGATGACGCTGCCGATAGCGCCGGCGCCATAGACGATAATTCGCATTGCATGATGCTCCTTGTTCCGGCTCAACCGGGGCGCCACACATCATGCGGCCACTCACGCCCGGCTTCGAGGTGTTCCAGCCGCCCCTACTTCAACGATTCGTTGAAGGCCTCTTTCATCGACTCCGGCGGAACGCCGCTGGTGTCCCAGCCGCGCTTCTTGTAGTAGATCTGCAGGATCTCCTCGTAGGTGTCGCGGTCAACCACCTTGCCCGCCTGGGGACCGGTGATTATCGGATCGTTGAACGTCCTCGGTGGCGGGTAGTCGTGCTTGGAGTCGATGCCGCGCGCCATGTTGATCATGCGAGTGAGGCTGTAGAGGTCGTTGGAGAGCGACAGGAGTTCCTCAAGGGTCTTCTTCACACCTGTGACGGCCTCGAAGAACTGCATGTAGTAATGCTCGTCGAAGCCCAGCTCGATCCACGGCAGGCGGCACACGCCGAGCATGTCGAAAAGCGGCCGCACCGTCTGATGATAAATAACGAGGTCGGCCTTTTCCTCGAGGCTCCAGTCCGCGCCCATCTCGATTTCTTTCGCTATCGTCCACGCGCGCGCGTGGTGCGCTCCTATGTCGGACGTGCCGTAGCCGAGCGCCTGCGAGATGGCGGGCCGCGCGTCGTAGGCCACCTGCTCGAGGCCCTTGACGTGCAGCAGTATCGGCTCGAGCTGCGGCCATTTTTCGAGCACCGCCGACGCTCCGCCCGCCAGGACGTCGCCGACGCCTTCGCGGTGGGCTATCTTTTCGATGATTTCGATGGCCCCGGCCTCATCGCCCCAGCCGATAGACATGCCGTCAAGCTCGGCCGGGCCGAGAAGGGCCTTCTCGCACGCCTCCATCAGCACCCCGATCAGATTGCCTGTCGTGATCGTATCGATGCCGAGGTCGTCGCACAGGTGGTTCGCGCGGACGATGAACGCGAAATTGTCAACGCCTATGTTGGAGCCGAACATGCACGCGGTCTCGTATTCGGGGCCTTCGGCTACGGTACCCGAGTACGGGCCTTCCTTCACGAGGTTTATGTTGCCGCAGCTCATCGGGCACGCGAAGCAGGCTGAATCGCCGATCTTGTACTTCGCCTCCATCTCAAAGCCGTTTATGCGCTTGGCGCCTTCGAAGACGGCGTCGCTGAAGTTGCGCGTCGGCAGGCCGCCGATCTGTTCGAGGTAGTCGACAACCGACATCAGGCCCTGCTGCTGCCAGAACTCGAAGTACGGGTTGTCCTTCAGAACCTGGAACGATTCGTCGGACACCTTTTTCAGCGCCGCGAGATCGCAAACCGGCAGGTCGTGCGAGCCGCGTATCGCGATGGCCTTGATATTTTTCGAGCCGAGGACGGCGCCCATGCCCGTGCGCCCGGCGTTGCGGCTCCAGTCTGAGCTGACGCAGGCGAAGCGCACTAGCTTCTCGCCCGCCGGCCCGACGAGCGCGATCTTTACCATCGGGTCGCCAAGCTCCTTCTTGATGATTCCCTCGGTCTCCAGGCAGCCGCATCCGGTGAGCTTTTCGTTCTTGACGATCTTCACCGTTTCGTCGTCTATCCAGAGATACGACAGCGCGTCGGCGCGACCGGTTATGGCTATCGCGTCGTAACCGGCCTGGCGCAGCTCGACGCCGAAGCTGCCGCCCATGTTGCTGTCGCCGTAGCCGCCCGTGGCGGGCGAGAGCGAGACGAACGATACCTTGCCCGAGGCGGGCAGGTACAGTCCCGACAGGGGGCCGGGGGCGATGATTAAGAGATTGTCGGGTCCCAGCGGGTCGACACCAAGGCCGACTTTGCGAAGGTGGTCCCACAGCAATTTTACGCCGAAGCCGCGCCCCCCGATATATTTCATGGCGAACTCGTCGCCGAAGTCGAGAATGCGCGACTCGCCGCTCGAAAGGTCAATCCACAGAATCTTCTTGAAATATCCGCCGTCAAGAGTCATTTTCGCTCCTCAATCTTTCGTCAAATGTCATCCTGAACGAAGTGAAGGATCTCAGAGATTCTTCACTCGGGTCTGCGACCATGCGCTCAGAATGACAACCATGTTCGGTTGCCAATTCGCAAACATTCGGCAAAAAGGTCGGAGACACGGAACATTCTCAGCCCTCGTCCTTTTTTTTCATTGCCTCGATGTCGGCGTACTTGAGCACCTTTTTCTCGCCGCCCTCGACATACTCGACCTCCTTCATGTGGGCATACTTGAGCACGCTCGCCATCCGGTGGGCCTGGCCCATGAGGTGGCCGGGAATGAAAAGGAGCGCCTGCTTGGGGCATGCCTCCACGCAGCGCGGGTTGCGATCGCCGCAGAGGTCGCATTTGAACGGCTCTTCGATATCGCGATGGGTGAAGATCGCGCCGAACGGGCACGAGATCGCGCACTGCATGCACGAGATACAGCGCTCCCCGTCGATTGTGACGATGCCGTTCTCCCTCACGATCGCGTCTTCGGGGCAGTTCTCGCCGCACTTGGGGTCGCGGCACTGCTTGCACACGATGGGCATCCTTATGACCGGATGAGGGTAAATGGTCATGACGCGTATCGCGCTTTTCTTCGGGTTGTTGACGCCGAAGCGATGAATCGAGCACACGAGTTCGCACGTGTGGCATCCGGAGCACCGCTCGGGCACGACTGTGAGTTTTCTATCCATTTCAGTTGAACGCACCTCTCATGTTGACGATTGACAATTTGGAACAGCGAAGCTTCATTTTACGACATCTGGCCGAACAAATCCAGAATTTTCTGATTGGACGGCGCATGTGGGATGACGCAGCAGCGTGACCCGTCCCTGATCAGGCGGTTTGATTTCGCCGGTTGCGAAACAGTATAATTCAGCGGGCATGCGTTTCGATTCATGCCGCATGAGCGCGTATCTTCCCAACGGACGCCGCCGGTTTCCCGGCGCAGAGAGTTTTTGATGCCGCAGAAACTTAGACGAGTTTTCACTCTTTCGGTATTATTCATCATTCTGGCAATCATAGTTCTGGCCTATTTGCCGGGGACCCTCGACGAGAACTACCAGGGCGAAGACTATCTTTTCGTGTCACAAGTCGCGAGGCTCGGATTTGCAAGGGCCGTCATCACTTCGTGGAAGGACCATTTCATTCCGCTCTATCGGTTCGTGATGGGCGGACTTCACCTGCTATTCGGCAACCCGATTCCCATCCGCGGCGCCATCCTCGGCTTCCATCTGGCAAATGTCGCTTTGATCTTTTTTATTGTGCGCAGCCACACGCGGTCGACCATTCTTGCAGCGACGGCGGGAGTCACATTCGGCCTTTCCATGCAGGGCATAAGCGGCGTGCTTTTCCCCATAAACGGTCACTGGGGAATGAGTTTGTGCTTTGTCTTGTTGATGAGCGTATGCTTTGAAAAGCTCTTGAGCCCGAGCAAAGCTCTGAGTATTGAACCAGACGAAGGGCTCGAGAAATCTGCCGATAAGAACGGCGCCTCGCCGGGGACCGAGCCGGAGACGCCCGAGGCCCTGCCCTCCACGAGGGCCTTGACCGACCTCACTCTACGGGCCGAGCCTACGCCCCTTAAGTACTACTACCTGGGCCTCGCGTGTTTTGTCGTCGCGCTCGGGTTTTTCACAAACGCGCTGTCGGGCGGAGCCGTAGTGTGGGCTTTCGCATATGCGAGGCTGCTGCGACGAAGGGAGTTCAGGCGAAGCTTGCGTCGACAGGCCAAGGTCGTGCTTCCCTTTGTGGCGATTGTCGCGGCCTATCTGCTCATGCGTTCTCATTTCAATGAGATCTCCCGCCCCTACGTCGACACGATGACCCAACTCGCGATGGGCAGGCCCGAGGTCACGCTGCCACATGCGTTCGATGCGATCAGGAATGCGCCGAGGGAGTTCTACTCGACCGCCATAGAGAGAATGCTGCCGTATTTCCCTCAGCGCCGTTATCTCATTTTGGGTATTCTGGTCTTGCTGCTGGCCAAAGAGATGATATTCAGAAGGAGGGAGGCGCACGTCGTCTTGATGTGGCTTGTATTCGCTCTCGCGGTGCTGGCCATGCCTGTTGTCGGCCGCATATTTCTTGTATTTAAGGGAACCGTCACCGTCGACAGGATCCTTTTCCCGTGGTATTTCTATTATCCCTTCGCGGGCGTCTCCGTTGCGCTCGGACTACTGCTAAGACCGCCGCCTTTCATGGAGAATTGGCGAATCAGCCGTTCCATGTCGGCTCGCCTGCTCATTTTCGTCATGGTTGCGGGGGCCCTCACGTCGCTCAATTTCGACAGGGCAAAAGAGATCAGGACCGTCGGTCCCAGGCTTGCGGGAGAGAATCTCCGATTTCACTATTTGATGACGCAATACAAACGATCTATGGAGACATTCTTGAGATCGCCCGCCTATTCACCGGAGCGGGAGTTCTATTTCCGAAATACCCTCGCCGCAAAACCGAAAGAGTTTCCGATGACGTGGTTCGTGATGCAGCACGACGTCTTCTATCTGTAT